>JBQCJC010000250.1:0-2403 GCA_051953135.1 Thermoanaerobaculia bacterium
AGCCGCGGGTGTGTGGGGCTTTGTTGGATG
The DNA here is from genome assembly GCA_051953135.1 of Thermoanaerobaculia bacterium. GTDB lineage: Bacteria > Acidobacteriota > Thermoanaerobaculia > Gp7-AA8 > Gp7-AA8 > QHVT01. Next base: position 31 of record JBQCJC010000250.1, read on the forward strand.
GAGGTCCACCCGTATCTGTGGGGGTGGCGGGTGGTGCCCCCGGTGGGGGGGGGGTGCGGGGGCGACACACGACTCCCGGTCATAGCCCGAAAACCAGCACGACCACGCCACATCGAGACCATCCATTTGCGCGAGCGTGTCCTTCCACACATCGCGTTGAATCACCTGCAACGCCGTGAGCGACGGAAAGCCCTGCAGCTCGATCAGCTTCGGCACGAGCGTTCCGTTCTCGTTCACCACCGCAAAGTCCACCTGCGAGAAAGATGGGAGCCCATCCATTCCGGGCGTGTCCCATCGCTCCGGGATCGCCGCCTTCATGCGCGCGATCGTCGCGGGATCCGAAAGCTGCTCGATGATTGCGGTCGCAGCGTTCACCGCGCGCTGCTTGAAATCGTCCGTGAGAAACACCGGCGATTCCGCGAGGCGGAACTCGAACGTCGTGTTCAGCCGCGATGAAAGCTCGCGCTGATACCACGCGTACAGCTCGGGCGTGAACTGCTCGTTGAAGAGCGAACGAAAGCGCTGGTCCATTGAGCCGCGAAGCTTATTTCTTCTTTAGCTCTGTGAGAACCAGCTTCGCGACGGCCTTCAGCGTATCGAACACGCCGGTGCCGTTCATCGCCACCGCTTCGAACGTCGGCTCGCCTTTGAAGTTCAGCTGCGAGTACATCTCGTCCGGTGGCAGCGCGCTCGGGAGATCGCGCTTGTTGAACTGCAGGACGTACGGAATCTGCCGCATGTCGTAGCCCTGCTCTTTGAGATTCTTGTCGAGATTCGCGAGCGACTCGATATTCGCTTCCATGCGTGCGGACTGCGAATCCGCCACGAACACCACACCGTCCACGCCTTTGAGAATCAGTTTGCGCGACGCGTCATAGAACACCTGACCCGGAACCGTGTACAGATGAAAGCGCGTCTTGAAGCCGCGGACGGTGCCGAGGTCGAGAGGAAGGAAGTCGAAGAAAAGAGTGCGATCCGTTTCGGTTGCGAGCGAAATCAGCTTGCCCTTCGCCTGCGGATTCGTCTTGTCGTAAATCCACTGCAGATTCGTCGTCTTCCCGCACAGACCGGGACCGTAATAAACGATCTTGCAGTTGATCTCTCGTGCGGCGTAGTTGATGAACGTCATGGACTATTCGCTGAAGAGGCTGTCGATGTCTTCGTCGGTGATCTCCGCGAACGGCGAGTCGAAGCGATTCGCCATCGAGCCGCGGTCGGCTTCGGCCTTCTTCAGGAGCTGTTCGAACGTCCTCTCCAGTTCCTGCGAAGCTTTCTTCACGCGGAGGCGCACCAGTCCGAGCGACGACTTTTCGTCGAAGATCACGACGAGGATCACGCGCTGGGCGACGAGAGAAATGTGGATGTTGTCGCGCTCGCCCTCATGAAAGAGGATCGAGAACTCTTTTTCGCCGATGAGCTTCGCCAGGCCGTCGGTTGCGGCGACATTGCCGGCCGTCAATGAGGCCAGCGACGTCGCATCGACGCCGCGCATGTCGCCCATGACGGCTATCTGCTGGCCGTTCTTGTCGACCAGAAAAACGATCTTCGAGTTGGAGTCGACCTGCAGACGATGGAGGATGTCCTTGATCTGCTGGTACTCCTCCTCGTACATCACGAGATCAGGAGCAGCCATTTGTCACCATGTTTGCCCGTGGACGGGGACGGGAATGTATAGCACAGCCGTTCCTTGGCGCGCGACTCAAATCTCTCTGCGTCCTTCGAGCGCCTTCGACATCGTCACCTGATCCGCGTACTCGAGATCGCCGCCAACCGGCAATCCGAACGCGAGTCGCGTCGTGCGAATGTCGAGCGGGCGGAGCTGTTGTGCGAGATACAACGCGGTCGCTTCGCCTTCCACATTCGGGTTCGTCGCGATGATCACTTCGCGAATGCCGCCCTTCTGCACGCGTTTGATGAGACCGCCGACATCGATGTCCTGCGGGCCGATTCCTTTCAGCGGCGAAAGCGCGCCGAGGAGCACGTGATAGACGCCTTTGAAATCGCGAGTCGATTCGATCGTCTGGATGTTGAAGGCTTCTTCGACGACGCAGATGAGTGAAGGATCGCGACGCGCGTCATTGCAGATCGCGCACGGCTCAATATCCGTCATGTTGTTGCAGATCGAGCAGCGAAAGATTTTCGTCTTGACGTCGAGAATCGCGGTCGCAAGCGCTTCTGCTTCGGCGGCGGGACGTTTGAGGATGTGATACGCGAGGCGCGCGGCGGACTTGCCGCCGACGCCGGGGAGCTTCGTGAGCTCGTTGATGAGATTCGCGAGCGGTGGCGCGGTCATTGTGTGGTTGTCGGGTGCCGGGTGTGGGGTGTGGGGGGGCCGCCGGCTTGTTCTTTGGCCTGGACGCGGGGTGGGGGGGG
>JBQCJC010000251.1:0-4330 GCA_051953135.1 Thermoanaerobaculia bacterium
TAAATCTGGCGCGGACGCGCGATCTTCTGATCCGAATCCTCGAGCATTTCCTGCCACTGCGCGAGCCAGCCGGAGACGCGCGGAATCGCGAACAGCACCGTGAACATCGGCGTCGGGAAACGCATCGCCTGATAGATCAGGCCCGAGTAGAAGTCGACGTTCGGGTAGAGCTTGCGCTTCACGAAGTAATCGTCTTCGAGTGCGATGCGCTCGAGTTCGAGCGCGATGTCGAGCAGCGGATTCTTGCCCGTTACCTCGAACACTTCGTACGCGACCTGCTTGATGATCTTCGCGCGCGGATCGTAATTCTTGTACACGCGGTGCCCGAAGCCCATCAGGCGTCCGCCTTCACCGCTCTTCACGCGCGTGATGAAGTCCGGCACGTTCTTCACGTTGCCGATCTCCGTGAGCATCTGCAGCACTGCTTCGTTCGCGCCGCCGTGCAGCGGACCGTAGAGCGCCGCCGCAGCAGCAGCAACCGCGGAGTACGGATCGACGTGCGAGCTGCCCACCGCGCGCATCGCGTTCGTCGAGCAGTTCTGTTCGTGATCCGCGTGCAGGATGAACAACACTTCGAGCGCACGCTCGAGCACCGGGCTCGGCTTGTACTTCTGCTCGGTCATCTTGAACATCATGTTCAGGAAGTTGCCGGTGTACGAGAGATCGTTGTCGGGATACGCGTACGGCATCCCGATCGTGCTGCGATAGTTGAACGCCGCGATGGTGATGATCTTCGCGATGATGCGATGCATCTGCTTCATGCGGCACTCGGGATCGAAGATTTCCTTCGACTCCGGATAGAACGTGCCGAGAGCGGCCATCGACGAAATGAGCCGTCCCATCGGATGCGCGTTGTAGCGGAACGAATCGATGAGGTGGCGGAAGTTTTCGTTGAGGATCGTGTGGTGGGTGATGGTGTGCTGCCAGCTCGCGAGCTCGTCTTTCGTCGGCAGCGCACCATGAATCAAAAGGTACGCGGTTTCGAGATACGTGCTTTTTTCCGCGAGCTGTTCGATCGGATATCCGCGGTATTCGAGGATTCCTTTGTCGCCGTCGATGAACGTGATCGCGCTGCGGCACGATGCGGTGTTCATGAACGCCGGGTCGTACGTCATCATGCCGAAATCGTCATCGGCGACTTTGATTTTTCGGAGATCAATTGCCTTGATCGTGTCGTCGGTGATGGGGACTTCGTATGTTTTTCCGGTTCGATTGTCTGTGATTGTGAGGGTATCGGCCACGAACGGCACCTCCGAAGAATGGGCGCGTAATCTACTACAAATCCCCAAAGCGTGATGCGACGACGGACACTGCGCTCAAGGCCGCGGTTTCTGCTCGTAATCGACGTGGCCCGAGGCGTTGAAAAATGCAGTGCTGATCGCGTGCGAGACGCAGTTCGTCGTCGCTCCAACCACCTTCCGGTCCGATGAGCAGCGTGACCTCGTCAACCCCGTTCAACACGCCCGGTTCGGCATCGGCATCGAACAGCACTTTGACGCCGTTGCGCTTCACGATCTCGTCGAAACTCGCGGGTGGTTCGATGCGCGGCACGAGTGTCCGTCCTGATTGCTTCACCGCTTCGAACACGATCTTTTCCCAGCGCTCGAACTTGTTCGCGTAACGCTCGCGACGCAGTTCCACGCGCTCGCTTTCGAGCGGGATGATCGTGCGCACGCAGAGCTCGGTCGCTTTTTGCAGCACGAGTTCGAACTTCTCGAGTTGAATGATCGCCATGGCCAGGTGAATCGCGAGCTTCGATTCGCGCGACGGCAACGCCTCGCCCATCCGAATCGTCGCCGAGTCGCGCTCGATCGATTCGACGATCCCCTTCGCCGCATTACCCGCGCGATCGAACACTTCGACTTCTTCGCCAACGCGTGCGCGAACGACGCGAATGGAGTGATGAAACTCCTCGCCGGTGACTTCGATGTGAGGAGAGAGGTGGTCGATGAAGATGCGGTGGCGCACGAGGGGAGATTGTATCGAGGCGAACGATGAGAGATGAGCGATGAGCGATGAACTTTAGTGGCGAGAGCTCGCGTTCGCCGACATGACGTCCAGGCGATGAGTGCGCCTCTTGCGGCGCCGCTCATCGCTCATCGCTCATCTCTCATCGTTCGTTACAATCCATAAGGTTCCATGTCTCTCGATCTTCTCCGCTCCGCCAAACGCATCGCGTTCGTCTTTCCCGGCGGCTCTTCCCGCTGCGCATTTCAGGTTGGCGTCATCGAGCGTCTCACCGCTCTGGGGATTCAGGCCTCGATGACCATCGGCGTTTCTGCCGGCGCGTGGAACGCGGCCATCGTTGCGGCGCACAACCACCATCGCATTCGTTACTACTGGAAATCGTTCCTGCGCATGCCGCACGTCGATCTGCGCAATCTGCTCGATGAGCATTCGCCGTGGCGCTACGCGAAAATGCATCGACGCAACTTCGCGCGTTTCATCGGAGATCGCATCAACGCTCCCGATGCGTTGCCGTGCTTCATCTCTGTCACGCGCTTGCGCGATCGCACGAACGTGTTGTTATGCGCGCAGGGTGTCGAGCATCCGATCGATCTGATGCTCGCCGCGAATTACCTGCCGCCGTTCTACACGCGCACGCCGCTGATCGGCGGCGAGAAGTACGGCGATGGAGGCGTGAGTGACAACGCGCCGTACGAGCTCGCGTTCGCGCATGGTTGCGATGCAGTGGTGCTCGTGCCGATGAAAGGCGAATCCGAGGGCGGGATTTACAAGAGCACGAAAGACGTCGATCACGTCATTCCGCCGCAGTATCGCGATCGCGTCGTCGTCATTCGTCCGCGCCATCGACTGCCGTTCAGCTTCACCGAAAAGCGCTGGGAGAAGCTCACGCATCTGATGTACGTCGGCGATCTGCGCACGCGCGAGGTGTTGTTAGGCGAATACCATCCCGAGACGGAGATTCGCGCGAAAGGCGACTCGCCTAGTGTGCGGGTGCTGCGTCTGTGGCGGAAGCTGACAGGCGCGCGCGGATCAGCGGGAGCAGTGCAAGACCCGGCAACGCCAGCGCGGCCGTGAGCCAGTAGTACGGCGCGAAGCCGAGGCGCTCGGCGCCGAAGCCACTGATGGCGACGGCGATCGTGCGGCCGAGGGCGAACAGTGCGGAGAGCATCGCGTACTCCGTGGCCGCGTTCTCGCGATCGCAGATGAACATCAGGAACGACAGAAACGCAGCGGTCCCGAGTCCGCCGCAGAACGTTTCGATGATCGCGGCGGAGTAGAGGCCCGCGCGCCCGGCGTTCGTCATCGCCACGATTGCGTACGCGAGATTCGAAAGCATCTGCACGAGGCCGAGAATCAAAAGACTGCGATAGATGCCGAAGCGCGAGACGAATGCGCCGCCTGCGATTGCGCCGAGGATCGTGCAGATCATGCCGATTGTCGTCGTGACGTTCCCGATCTCCGTCGCGCTGAAGCCGCGCGATGCCCAGTACGGCCGGATCATCGCCATCATCGAGTTGTCGCCGAGCCGGTAGAGCAGCACCACCGCGAGCAACGCCAGCGCACCCGGACGCGCAAGCCATTCGAGCAACGCCGAGAATGGATTCTCGCGCTTCACCGCGTTGCTGCGATCCGCGGGCGCGTAGAAAAAGAGCACGGCGAAAATCGCGAGTGGAACGCACGCCGCGGCGGTGAACGTGTTGCGCCAGCCGATGCGATCGGATAGCACCGCCAGTCCGCCGCCCGCGACGAGCATCGCGCCGCGATACGCCGCGACGCGCGTGGAGTTCACGAGCCCGAGTTGTTCTTCCGGCGTGATGCGAATGAGCAATGCATCGGCTGCGATGTCGTGCGTCGCCGACGCAAACACGAGCACGATCAACGCGCCCCAGAACGCGACACTCGCCGGCTCGACGTTCCCGAGTCCCGCGAGCGCGATGGCCATCACGATCAACGCGCCGAAGATCCACGCGCGATACGACCCGACGAGATCGATCAGCGGCGACCAGAGAAATTTGAAGGTGTTGACGATCACGATCTAGCCGATCAGTCCAATGGTCGAGAGCTGCACGCGCGACAACGAGAGGTAGGTGTTGACGGTCTCGTTGAGGATGCCGAACGGGAACCCTTCGGAGAAGTAGAGAAGAGCGGCGAGGGCGGGGATGAGGTAGCGGCGCAAGTGGGGGAGATTGTATGAGAGGCGAGTGATGAGAGATGAGTGATGAGAGATGAGCGATGAGAGATGAGAGATGAGAGATGAGAGATGAGCGATGAGCGATGAGCGATGAGTGATGAGTGATGAGGTTCGACAGGGGCTGGCGAGCGTCACCCGCCGTGACGTGACCTCATGTCACAGAACGCGAAT
>JBQCJC010000252.1:0-2093 GCA_051953135.1 Thermoanaerobaculia bacterium
AGGAGACGTGATGAACGACGACCAACGCACGACGAAGGCAAAAACGAAAACATGTCCGTTCTGCATGATGGACGACGTTCCGATCGAGGCGATGCGTTGTCGACATTGTGCAGGCGACATTCGCCAGCATGAGATGCTCCACTCGAAGGTCTGCTTTGTCGCAACAGCAACCCTGGGCGATGAAGATCATCCGGCGCTGATCACCCTTCGCCAGTATCGCGACACGATCCTCATCCCTCGTCCCTACGGGCGATATCTCGTGCGGACGTATTACGCTGTCGGTCCCTCGCTCGCGGCATTGCTTCGTCAAAGCGCCTGGCTGCGCCAACTCAGCCGGCGTTTCATCGTCGAGCCTGTGGCTAGGTATGCGAAACGGCGGATCGAGAGGAGTTAGGCGAGTCGCTCACCGTCTGTTCTTATCCACGATCCCGAACACGATCACCACGAACGCCGCCAGGCGCAGCAGGTATAGCGGGGCATAGTCCTCGTGCGTTTCGTGTGTCAGCGCGATCGCGAGGCGTTGCAGCGCGAGCATGAAAAATGCGGCGGAGAAGATCGCGAACAGGCGATCCTGCGAGCGCGACCAGAAACGCAGAAAGAACAGCGCGATCACGGCGTACTCCGCAAACAACACACCGGAGAGGAGCATCGTGATCATGACGAGGACTCCCAGATCAGGCCATAGATCAGCGCCGCGGCGCCGAGCACAGCGGGCACGAGCCGCCACGTCGAAAGATCGATCTCAGGAACGACGCGCAGATCGACGACCAGCAGTACGTTATTGATCGCGAGGCCTGCGAAACAGATCGCGCTCCAGAACAACAGCCGCGCGCGCGACCGTCGATACCCGCGAGTCAGCAGCACCGCGCACAGCGCACTCGTCGCCGCGCAAAGAATGTAGACGATATCGCCGAGCTCGAACATGACGGCTCACTTCTTCAGTTTGAATGCGTCCGCGAAACTGCGCAGCGGATCGCGAGGACCGGTATTGACGACCTCCGCGATCGCTTTCGGATCGCGTGCATAAACTTCCGCCAACTCACGCAGCAGCCGGTCCTGTTCGCGATCGAGCGACGCGTAGCGATAGCGCGGCACGGACGCGGCTTCGAAGACGATCAGCGCCGAGGATGCGAGGAGAAACAAACGCATCGCGACAGACTCCGGAGGCGCGCCGAGTGCCGCGGCCACTTCCGGCGCGGTCCACGATCGATTCGGCTCCTTCATCAGGAGCAACACGACCTCGATCTGATCGACCGAGGCCATGCGCTGCTGAAGAAACGTCCTGAGCTCCGAGGAAAAAGGGGTATCGCTCAAGTGCGCGCAGGGTATGGGCGAATCGTATGGGAATCCATACGGTAAACACCCTAGATGCAAATCAGACGATCAAACGTTTGCGTACGGCGTAAAGCACGATTTCCGCGGTGCTGTGCAGATTCAGCTTCTGCATGAGATTGCCTCGATGCGTTTCCACGGTCGAGACGCTCACATCCAGCAGCGCCGCCACTTCTTTGTTCGAGCGTCCCTCGGCGAGCGCGTGCAGCACTTCCCGCTCGCGATCCGTGAGCAGATCGTACGAATCGTCGAGCCCGCGCTCCTGCAACTGCTGCATGTACTCCTCGGCCAGCACACCGCTCACCGCCGGGCTGAAGAACGACTTTCCCGCCGCCACCGCGCGAATCGCCGGCAGCAAATCCTCGTCCGTCGCATCCTTCAACAGATACGCGCGCGCGCCCGCATTGATCGAACGCATCACGTACGACTCGTCGAGATACATACTCAACATGATCGCGAGCGGCGCGGGCTGCATCTTCTGCGCGCGCGCCGCGACATCGATTCCGTTGAGCTTCGGCATCGCGACGTCGAGGATCAACACATCGGGATGATGTTCTTCGCACATCCGCAACGCTTCGAGCCCATCCGCTGCCTCGGCGACCACTTCCACCGATGGTTCCGTTTCGAGCAGCGACCGCATCCCGCGTCGCACGATCGAATGATCGTCAGCCAGCAGCACGCGCAAGCTGCACCTCCTCGAGTGATTCATGGATCGGCAGCGAGACATGAAGCTCGGTTCCGCGCGGAGACCGCGGCTTCAC
>JBQCJC010000253.1:0-9217 GCA_051953135.1 Thermoanaerobaculia bacterium
GCGACGGTCTTGATGCCCATCTCCTTGCACGCGGCGATGACGCGCAGTGCGATCTCGCCACGGTTGGCGATCAGAATCTTCGAGAACATGCGCGCGGACTATACCTTGACGGCGAAGAGCTTCTCGCCGTATTCGATCGGCTGTCCGTTCTGCGGATAGATCGCCGTGATCACGCCGTCGATATCGGACTCGATCTCGTTCATCAGCTTCATCGCCTCGACGATGCACAGCACCTTGCCTTTGGTGATGCGATCGCCGACGTTCACGAACGGCGCGGACTCGGGATTCGGTGAGCGATAGAACGTGCCGACGATCGGCGACGTGATGATGTGCAGCCCCGTCGTATCTTCCTCGGCCGCTTTTTTCTCCGCGGCTTTCGGCGCTTCCGCCGACGGCGCAGCGGTGAGGGTCATGGGAATCGGAGAGACCGAAGGGGCTTCGACATACGCGTGCGCCGGCGTCGTCGACTTGCCTTCGATGCGGACTTTCGTGCCCGCCTGTTCCACTTCGACGCTGCCGATTCCACTCTCGGCGACCTTGTCGATCAGTTCCAGAATTTCTTTGAAATTCAACTCGCTACCTCTCTCAAATCAACTCGTCACGAAGCATGTACTTCGCCTTCGACAGCTCGTACCGCGCCCGGCCGTAGTTGCCGTCCGGCGTGAGGACGAGGAGGATGTAGTACTCGGGCGTTACCTCGGAGAGAAATGTAATGTACTTCTCCGTCACGAGCGAGAACTGCAAGACTTCGCCCGTATTCAGCTCAGTGTTCGTGTGACGAATCGACTTCACGAAGCTGCCGAACTCCGCGCCGAGGATATCCAGCGGCACGGCGACGTCGGAGCCTACCGTTTCCACCGCGATTCCGTCCAGCCCAATCAAGCTGACCGCCAGCGCGCCTTCGACGCGATCGCGCACTCCGCTGAGAACGCGCCTAAACACGACTCACCTCACGCTTCGAAACTTTCGTGAGCCACCGTTCGAGACGATCGATGCGATTGTCGCTCGCCGGTTCGGCTGCGACAGGCGCTGCGATTTCCGCCGAAGCTTCCGGCTCTGGTTCTGGTACGGGCGGCGTCAACGCCGAGAGTTTCTCGCGTACGACGTCGTTGTTCGGATCGCGCGCGAGGATGTGCTCGTAAATCGTCTTCGCGTCTTCGATGAGTCCCTGACGCGCGTAGAGATCGGCCATCGTGAGCGTGTCAGTGATCTCCTGCTGCACTGGCGCTGGCGCAGCAACTGGCGCGAAGACGTCGGCTTCATCGAACTCCGATGACGTCGTCACCGGCGTCGCGAGTTCGGCAGATTCCGGTGGAAACTCGACGTGAATACCGATCGGTGATTCGATCGCGAGTGCATCCGCGATCGCGCTCGGTGCTGGCTCTTCGAATGGACTGTCTTCGTGCGCCGCGAGCATCGGCTCGAAATCGCCGGTCGCGAGATCGCGCGACTCGTTGTCGTCCAGTGCGAACGGCGGAGTCGTGCGATCGAACGGAGAGTCTTCGGTGAACGCGTCGCGCGCTTCAACGACATTCGATTCAACCGGCAGCGGAACTTCGGTCGTCTCTTCGATCGTGTTGTCGTCGAATGCGAATGGAGCCGCGGTTTCGATCTCGGGCTCCGCTTCGAACACGCTTACCTGCGGCGGATGAATCTCGTACTCAAGTCGCTCGATCGTGAGCCGCAGATCTTCGTCTGTCGGCAGAATGGCGTGAACGAGTTTGTACTTCTTGATCGCTTCGACTTTCTCGCCGAGGGACATGTAGGCGTCGGCGAGGAGACGCGCGGCGACGACGTTACCGGGATCGAGTTGCAGCGCCGTGTTGAGCGCATCGACCGCGTCGTGATCGTTTCGCTGCTCGCGCAGCACGCGACCGAGACTCACCCACGCCGCGAGATACGTCGGATAAACCGTGAGTCCCTGACGCAGCACCTGCTCCGCTTCGGCGTACTGCCCTCCGCGGCGCAGTTCTTCCGCGAGTTGGTAGAACAGACGGCTCTTCGGATCCGTCTTGAGTCGGAATCGAAGTTCTTCGATTTTCGGATTCGTCGCCGGCTGAGCCATTCGGGACCTGAATTCTAACTGCGCCAGACGCGAACCGCCCCGACAAAGCGGGGCGGTTCGTCTCGTTCGTTTTGGAAATTCGAAATTACACGCCGTTACCGCTGAAGCAGAACGTCATGCCCGGTGTATCCGGATCGTTCGAGTTGATCGTGATCGTTCCGCCGAATGAACCAGCCGCGGCAGGATCGACGGTGACCGTGAATGTCGTGCTTCCCTGCGGCTGAATCGTCGCGGAGTTCGGAGCGACCGTGACCGACGCGTTGGTCTGCGACGTGACCGCGACGTTGCTGATGATCAACGGCTGGCCGCCGTTGTTCAACACCGTGAACGTCGTCGTGCCCGTGACCGTACCGGCAGCCGTGACCGCGCCCATGTTCGTGCAAGGCGGAGTCGTGGGCGTAAGCACGGCGTTCGGCGGCGGCGGCACGGTGCAGCTCGTGTCTGCCGGATTGACGGTCAACAACGAGGCCGCGGTGTCAGTGCAACCCGTGCCGACGTTGGTGTACGTGAGATCGAGCGCGATGCCGACGAACTGCGTGCCGACGACATTGCCGATCGTGCATGCGCGCGTCGGGAAGGTGAAGCCGGTCGGTACCGCGACGGTGAATGTCGCGTTGCCGTTCGCGTCGAAGGTCGTGCTGGTCGGGCTGACCACGCGATCGCCAACGCGCAGACGATTGACGCCAGGTTGTGCGTTCGCCACGAGGATGCCGATGTTGCTGCCCTCGGTCACCGGATTCGGCGACGCGCTGACGATGGTCGGACGTGGAACGCGATACGTGAACGATGGCCCGCTCGCGGTGTCGCCATTCACGATGTTCGTGACGCTCACGGGACCCGTGCGATCTCCGCAAGTCGTGAGCGCGACGCCGCTCGTCAACGCGATGATGCGCGTACCGCTGACCGAGATCGGCTGCGCGGCAACGCCGCCAATCGTGATCGCGACCGGCGCGAGGAATCCGACACCGTCGATCTGCACGCGCGTTCCGCCGGTGTAGAGACCTTCGGTCGGACCGACCGCGGTGATCTGCACGGCCGCAACGTAGCGATATCCGGCGGAGACGATTGCTTCGGTATTCGATGCGATGTTCTTGACGCGAACGTCGACCGGGCCAGTAACAACACCCGATCCGTCCGGTGCCGTGCTTCGCGCATCCGGCGCAACAACGATGATCTCGCTGTAGGTGACCTGCACGACGCGCGCTTCCTGCCACGCACCGGTCGCACCAAACATGACCTGCACCGGCGATTGGAAGCCGGAGCCGAAGATCTTCACTTCCGTGCCGCCCGTGACCGGACCGGAGTTCGGAGAGAGCGTCGAGATGACCGGCGTGAGTTGTTCGTTGCGGAACGTGACGAGGTCATTTGCCGTCGCACGTTGTTCGCTCGACGAGCCCACTTCGGTGATGACGATGATGTCGGCGACGAGCTGCTGGCCCGCGCCGAGATTCACGCTCGGCGTGACGACGTCGATCGTCGTCGGCGTAACGCTGGTGACCGATGCTTCCACCGGAAGCGGCAGACCGACGTCGAACAGCACGCGCACCGGAGCTTTGAAGTTCGTGCCGTTGATGCGAATGGTCTCGCCACCGGACGGACGCAGAACCGACGGAGTCGCGGAGGAGATCGTCGGTTTCAGATCGAGCGGAGGATCGACGATCGGCTTCGCGCTGAACACGACGTCGACCGTGCGGCTGACGTTATTCACTGTCGCCTGCACGCGAATCGTCGCCGCGCTCGTCGCCGTCAGCGTAATCGTAGCCACGCCGTTCGTCGTGGTCTTGATGATCGAGGTGCCGCCACCATCGAGCACGCCGCCGTTCGACACGAACTCGACCGCGGTGCCGTTCGGAACGGGCGCGCCGTTCGACGTCGCCGTCGCGGTGATGGTGACGATCGAGTCGATCACCGGATTCGAGTTCGAAGTCGTGAGCGTGACGGTGGAGCTCACGGGTGGAGGTGTACCACCGCCGTTGTTCCCACCGCCGGGCGCGGGTGCAGTCGGGGACTCGCCTTTACAACCGGCGAAGAGTGCAAGGATCACAAGCAACGCGACCCACGATTTCCGCCATTTGAACGTTTTCATGTCAGATCTCCCATCCAGCGGCAACACACTCACCCTCACACGCGGCTATTTCTGGCACCCGCCGCAGTCGAAGCAGAAGTCCAACGGGAATCGCGTGGCGTCGTAGACATTGTCGCCACCGAGGGTCTCGCCGAAGATTTCCACGATCACTTCCATCTTGATCACCGGCCGGCCCGTCTGCGGATCGCGACCACCGTTCTGCGGCAGCAGCGCCGCGAACGGAGCCTGATTCAGCGCATCGCCTTCGAGAATCGTGAAGGTCGACAACGACGAGCTTCCGCCGACGTTGATCAGCGTATCCATCGAGCGAACGAACGGCGCCGGCACCTGCGTGCCACCGTCGGTGCGCTGATACGAAACGCGATAGCGCGTCGCACGCACTTGCACGAAGTTGCCGGTCGCATTCTCACTCTTCGGAATGACCTGCATGTTGATCGTGCCGACGTTCTGATCGCAGTCCGCATCATCATTCGGAGCGAAGTCGATGATCCGCAGATTCTGCGTATTGGTCACGACCAGTTTGACGGGAGCGGCGTCGTCCGTGAGCTCCCCGCTGCAGCTCAACATCGAGCTCGCGAGCAGGATCACTGCAACGAGCAACAGGTTCTTTTTCATGGTGTTCATACTCCCCTCCCGGCCTAGCCACGCACGATGCGCGGCGTGATGAAGATCAGCAATTCGTCATGCGATGTAGTGACGTTGTGCGAACGGAACAGCGCACCCACGACCGGAATGTCTTTGAGGACCGGAACGCCAGTGTTGCCCGCGTTCTCACGCGTGACGTAGATGCCGGCGATCACCGCCGTACCGCCGTCGCGCACCATGAGTCGCGTTCTGGCCTGACGCGTGGTGAGCGGTGTTCCCGCCGCACCTTCGATCGCGAGACCAGTCACCGGTTCGTTCTTCTGCACCGAGATTTCCATGATGACCGTTCCGGCCTCGGTGATCTGCGGCGTGACCTGAAGGCTCAGCGTCGCGTCGAGGTACTGCACGGTCGTCGTGAAGTTGATGCGCGTCTGATACGGAATCTGGAAACCGCTCTGGATCGACGCAGCCGAATTGTCCTGCGTCGTCACGCGCGGCGCGCTCACGACTTTGACGAAGCCTTCGTCTTCCGCCGCGGCGAGTGCGAGATCGAGATTGAACGTACCGAGAACATCGGACAGCGAGACCGAGAACAACTCGCGGCCCGAGGCGAATGCGAACGGACCGCCGGTGAAGCCGACGCGGTTCGGGAACACGAGTCCCGTGCCGGTGCCGGTCGCCGGATCGAGCGCGCCGTCAAAGCCCCACTCGACGCCCCACTGCTTCGCGAACGTACGCGCGCTTTCCACGATGCGCGCCTCGATCATCACCTGACGTGTCGGCACGTCGATCGTGGTGATCAGGTTCTGCATCGTGCGCAGGTACTCGGGGATCTCACTGATGATGAGCTGATTGGTACGCGTGTCTTCGATGATGCGCGCGCGCTTCGATGCGATCTGCTTGAGCAGGTTCGCGGTGTCGTTCGCGCGTGCGTACGAGAGTTTGAAGCTGAGCGTGATCAGAGGAACCGACTCGCGTTCCTTGTCGGCGATGTCCGCATTTGCTTTCGCTTCCGCAGAGATGCGCTCGAGCGTACCGATGCGCATCACGTTGCCTTCGAGCACGTACGTGAGTCCGTTCTGGCGGAGGATCAGATCGAGTGCCTGATCCCACGGAACGTCGACGAAATCGACCGTGACCGAACCGGTGACACCCGGATCGATCGCGATGTTGAGACCCGTGATCTCCGCGAAGGTGCGGAGCACGTCTTTAATGTCCGCGTCTTTGAGGTTCAGCGAGATCGGCTCGCCGTTGAACACGCGCGGGCCGCCGCTCAGCGTGCGCGACGTTCCGGAGAGCGTGCGCGCCGCGTTGCTGGTCGTATCCGGCGTCGTGGTTTCGCTGAAGACGTCTTCGCGTTGCTGCGGCGGCGCCTGATCGACAGGCGCATTGATGACTTTGCGCGCGCCCTTCGATGCGGACGCCTGCTGCGCCGGCGGCATCTTCCAAGCCGGTGCGTTGTCCGCGACTGTCGGAACGCGTGCCGGAATGTCATCCGCTTCCGCGATCTGAATCGGCTTCGCGTTCGCAGGCTTCGTTACTGGTGCAATCGGCGTCACCGGTGCAGGGGCCGGCGCCGGGACAACTGGTTCTTCGATTTGCGTCGTCGCGATCGAAACCGGCTGCGGTTTCGACACCGCGGGCATCGCGCTGCCACCGAATGCGACGCGCAGTGCGGCGCCGTCTTCGATGATGTCGTACTGCGACTTCTGCGCGAGATCGATGACCACGCGCGCGACGGTCGGCTGGAACTGCGCGACACGAACGCGCTGCACAACGTCGTCATCAACACTGACGCTGTTCTTCGCAACCGCGTTCTTCACGCCATCGAGATCGATGACGAGACGCGACGGATTCTCGAGTCGGAATGCTTTGTACTTCAGCGCGCCGTCGCCGGCGATGCGCACTTCGACATTCCCGTTGGCGGTCTGCGCGTCGATGGATTTCACGGAACGCGCGCGCGGGAGCGATGCGGTGTTGCGCACCGGCTCGGCCGCCGCGTACTCCTGCACCGGCTCGACGCGCGCAACCGGCTCGGCGACTTCTTCGGCCGGCGCGGGAAGCGGCTCGACACTCGAAGCCGCGGGTTCATTCGATGCAACGGCAGGAACGACGGCCGGGAGAACATCGACGGCCGGCGTGGTTTCGTGAACGGCGATGGCGGTGGCCGGGATCGAGACGATCACGGAATTCTCAGCCGCGGAGACTTCGGGCAGAAGCGAGTCGGTGAGGCGGAAGGTGACTCGGGTAAGGGAGCTGCCCATCTCGGTGACGTCGTCCGCCGAAATGGACGCGACAGCCGGAGGAAGCGTGACCGGGACCGCGAGGGAAGAATCGCGGCTGGTGCCCGTCAGATCGACGACGAACACGCCCGGCGACGGGCTGTACGAGGTGTATGCCGGAGCGCCACTCGTTCGCAGCACGAAGAGAGACCCTTCGACCTCGACGCCGCGCAACGCGATCGCCGACGGCAGGGCTTCCGCCTTGACCGGCTTGTCCGCTTTGCGGCCCCAAAGCCGGGCCTCGGCACTCGCTCCTATGAGGAGCAGGCCGGCAATCAGCAGGATTCGCTTGGCTCTTCTCATACTTCCCACCTTCACCATCTCGCCCTCCACTCGCCCTTCACCATCACCGCGCGTCACCGCCGGGGCGCCGTTGCCGGCGCCAGATCCTTGACGACCTCGCGATAGCGCTCGATACGAGTCGGATCATTGACTTCCTGCCGGAAAACCACTGAGCTCGGAGTAATTCGAATTACTTCGCCGTCGAGAACTTTGTCCCCGACGCGCAGCAGATGTCCTTTGTTGTCGGGACCGTTGATCATCGCCGTCAGTCCCTGACGCGTTTTGAAAATGCCCTGCAGCTTCATCTCGTCGATCAGGAACCCCGGCACGCCCGGAGGACGCTGTCCCGGTTCCAGCTTCGGCGAGGGACCGATGAGCGAACGGAACGGATCGCGGCGTCCCTGCGGATCGTAGCGATACGTATCGGTCGTCGTCGGTTCTTCGAGAATTTCCTCGAGCGTTTTCTGCACGTCCGACGCGGTCGTCGTCGCACTCGAATCCGTCGACGTCGCCGTTGTGGTGGACGGAGTCTGCGCGACGACGCTGGCGACGGTCGCGAGCACGATCAGAAGTGATGCACCGAAGTTGCGCTTCTTCATCGTTTCCCCTACTGCCCACCCGGTTTGGATTCACCCGCCGGCGCAGCTGCATCCGGCGGCTCGATGTAGACGAAGGTCTTGGCCACGAAATCCGACGAGATCGTCTTCATGTCCTGACTCGGCAACGCGTTGATCGAGATCTGCTCGACGTTCATGATGCGCGAGAAGTTGCCGAGGCGATTGAAGAGGATCGCGAGGTCGTGATAGCGGCCGTCGACCGACACGGAGATCGGCCAATCGACGTACGGATCGGTCGACTGCGTGTTGAGCGGCGGGAACGACAGACGCCGCAGCGTGAACTCGCCCTGGTCGACCAGCGATTTGATCTTCTTGATGATTTCTTCCGTGTTGCGGCGCGACGGCAGAATGCGGCGCAGTTTCTCGAGCTCGAGCTCGAGGCGCTTCACTTCTTCGCGGAACTGCGGGAGCTTGCGCTCGGCCGCACGTCCCTGCTGAATCTTTCGTTCGAGCTCCGCGATCTGATTGTCGGCGTCGCCGATGTCCTGTTTGATTTTTTTGACGACGAGCGTCTCCGTGCCGTACAGGATCGCGGCAATGAGAAGAATTCCGACCAGCAGGCCGACCCACCAGGGCTTATCGTCGAGTGTGAGAGCCATTCAACGTTCTCCTGCTACTGCGTGGCCGCCGTCGAAGTTGCCGCCGTCGTCGTATCCGCATCGTCGTCCGGCGTGCCCGAAGGCGCCTTAGCCGCGTACGTGAAGGCGAAATTCATGTCGAACTGATAGACGATCGGCGTTTCCGAGACTTTCGTCATCGCGCCCACCGTCGGCTCTTCGAAGTACGGATCGTTCTTCACGTTCTCGATGAAGAGCGCAATCGCATTGGGATTGAGACCGCGGCCGTTCAACGTCACGCGTCCGCCGCTGATCGTCATGTTGTCGAGCCAGACCAGATCGGGAAGATCTTTGCTGATCTGATCCATGATGCGGACCGGACCCTTCTGGTTCTGCTTCAACTTGTTGATGAGATCAATGCGCTGCTGGAGGCTGTCCTTGCGCTTCTGGTAATCCTCGACTTCTTTGATGATTGCCTCGAGCTTCTGCGCTTCCTGCGTGCGTGCTTCGATGACTTCCTTGCGTTGCGTCAGCTCGCGCTTGTTCCAGAACCAGTAGCCGAGGGCACCAAGAACTCCGAGCAACGTCAGCACGCCGATCAGAATGTTGTTGATGCTCGTACCGCCACCGGGTCCTGCCGTGGCTGCCGCCACCGCCGGAGCAGCGCCTGCTCCACGGACCGCCCGCCCTTCCCGCACCAAATTGATCTTGATCAAGCGTCCCCCAACTTCCGTATGGCCAGG
>JBQCJC010000254.1:0-3305 GCA_051953135.1 Thermoanaerobaculia bacterium
TACGACGTCGCGCTCGTGAGCGGCAAAGACATTCTTTATCGCTCCTCGCCATCGTGGCCCGATGGCAAAGACGATCCTGATGCGCAGGCGAACGTGAGGATGCCGTTCGGCACCGGTGGTCCGCCGCGATTCGCACCCGGCGGTGAGCCTCCGCGTCCACCGAACGACGCCGGCTGGCGCGTGCTCGTGCGACGCGCGAACGGCGGACTCGAAGCCACGATCGCATCCGCGCGCCGGCGCAATCTCGCGCTCAACGTCACGATCCTGATGATTCTCATCGCGACGATCGTGATGTTGCTCGCGCTGTTGCGCCGCGCGGATCGTTTGCGCGCGCAGCAAACGGAGTTCGTCGCGGCGATGAGTCACGAGCTCAACACGCCGATCGCGGCGATGCGCGCGGCGGGCGAGAATCTGAAGGACGGGATCATCGTCGACAAAGAGAAGCTCGCGCGCTACGGCGAGACGATCGTCAAGGAATCCGCGCGCCTCGGCGACATGGTCGCGCAGGTGCTCGAGTTCGCGGGGATGCAGGCGCGTACGTCGCGGCGTGGACGCGGTCCGGTCGACATCGCGATGGTCGTCGAAGACGCGGTGAGTCAGGCCCGCACGCTGTCCCTCGGCACGCCGATCGAGATCGAGACCGACATCGCGAATGAGCTGCCGCACGTCATCGGTGATGCGTCGTCGCTCACGCGCGCGGTGTACAACCTCGTGGCGAATGCGATTCGACACGGCGGCAGCGGCAACTGGGTCGGCGTTCGTGCGAGCTGGGATGCGCGCGGTGAGGTGTTGATCGAAGTGGAAGATCGCGGCGAAGGGATCGATACGCGCGATGTCGCGCATCTGTTCGAGCCGTTCTTTCGCGGGCGCAACAGCGGCGGCGTGCGCGGTGCAGGACTCGGACTCGCGATCGTGAAGCAGATCGCGGAGGATCATGGAGGAAGCGTCGGAGCGCAGCGGCGTCGCGATGGCGGCTCGTCGTTCACGATGCGCATTCCGGCGGTGAAAGAATGAAGCGAAGCATTCTGCTCGTCGAAGACGAAGAGAGTCTCATCCTCACGCTGGGCGATCGCCTCGAGAGTGAAGGCTACGCCGTGACGATCGCGCGCGATGGCGAGCAGGCGCTGGAGATCGCGTCGCGCAATCGTTTCGACGGCATCCTGCTCGACGTCGCGCTGCCGAAGAAGAATGGGTTCGATGTGTGCCGCGATCTGCGGCAGAAGGGTGTGCAGACGCCGGTGCTGATGCTCACGGCCCGCGGTCAGGTCATCGATCGCGTCCTCGGCCTGAAGTTAGGCGCCGACGACTACGTGACGAAACCGTTCGAGATGATCGAATTGCTCGCGCGCATCGAAGCGCTGATGCGCCGCGCGCGCACACTCACCGCGAACAGTGCGGATGCGTATTCGTTCGGCGATGTCGAGATCGATTTTCGCAGTGCGGAAGTGAAGCGCGATGGGAAATTCGTCGAGCTGTCCGGACTGGAGTTGAAGTTGCTGCGCTATCTCGTCGAGCACCGCGGCGCCGTGCTCACGCGCGATGAACTGCTCGAGAAAGTGTGGGGCTACGACGCGACACCCGTGACTCGCACGGTTGATGTGCACATCGCATCACTGCGCCAGAAGCTCGAGACGAATCCGTCGAGACCGGAGTGGATCGTGACGGTGCATGGGTTGGGGTACAAGTTCGTGGGGTGAGGAGAAGCGAGTGATGAGTGATGAGCGATGAGCGATGAGCGATGAACCTCGCGAGAGCCGCGTTCAACCTCATGACGACACCTCGAAGAGCGTGACGCTTGCGATGCTGCTCATCGCTCATCACTCATCGCTCGTTCTCGCGCGGCACGCTCCTCGAGCAATCATCAGAGCATCCCACGCAACCTCTCGAACCCTGCACGACTCACCGGCACTCTCGTTCCGTCGCGCAGGATCACAACTCGGCTGTCCTTCGCGTACGGCTCCACTTTCTGCAAACTCTCGACGTTGATTACGTAGCTGCGATGGATGCGTACGAAGCGCGCGGAATCGAGAAGCTGTTCGATGTCCGTGAGCGTTTGCTGCTTCACGTACTTTTGCCCTTTCGCGTAGACGTGAACGTAATCGTCCTGCGCTTCGATGTAGTCGATGCGTTGCACGGGAACGACTTCGATCGTGCCGCCGTCTTTGAATGCGATGCGTTGCAGCGGTTTGCGCGCGGTGCTCAGCGCGGCGACTGGTTGTTGTTCATCGCGTCGCACCATTTGTTCCGCGTGCGCGACCACTTCCGCAAATCGCGCGGCGCTGTACGGCTTGAGCAGGTAATCGATCGCGTGCACTTCGAATGCGCGCAATGCGTATTCGTCGTACGCGGTCACGAAGACCACTTTCGGTTTCGGCCCTTCGTTCGATAGCAGCAGTTCCAGCACTTCGAAGCCGTCGAGCTTCGGCATCTGGATGTCGAGGAACAGCAACTCCGGTTTGCGCTCGGCGAAGGCTTTCACCGCCTCGTAGCCGTTCGCGCATTCGGCGACGATGCGGAACTGCGGGTAGTCCGAGAGGAACTCCGCGAGCACCGCGCGCGCGGGTGCTTCATCGTCGACGATCATCACGCGAATGTCATTCATATGCGGGCAGCGAGAGCATCACGCGAAAGCGCTCCGCTTCATTCTCCACATCCAGTCTCGCGGTGCCCGCGTAAAACGCATCGATGCGACGCCGCGTGTTCGCGAGCCCGATTCCATGTCCGCGGCTCGCCGGACGGTCGGGATCGCATTGATTCTCCACCGCGATGCGCACGCGATCGCCGTCGCGTTTTGCTTCGAGATGAATCGTTCCGCCGTCGAGCAGATGCGCGACGCCGTGCGTGACCGCGTTCTCGACGAGCGGCAGCAGCAGCAGCGGCGGAATGCGAATCGCGCGCGCGGATTCATCGACGTCTTGCGCGAACTCGAGTCGTGAGCCGAAGCGAATGCGCTCGATCGCGAGATAGTTCCGCGCAAGCTCGAGCTCATCCGCGATCGCAATCGAGTCCGCGCCGCCGATGCGCAGCGACTTGCGCAGGTACTCGGCGAGCAATGTCGTGAGCGTTCGCGCCGATTGCGGCGACGTGCCGCACAACGCGCTGATGGAATTCAGCGAGTTGAAGAGAAAGTGCGGATCGAGTTGCGCCTTCAGCGTCTTCAACTCCGCTTCGCGTGCGAGCACCTGCACCTGCATCTCGCGAATCTCGAGGCGTCGTGCGTCTTCGATCGCGATGAGCAGGTAATGAAACGCGACGCTGAGCAAATACAGTAGCGCGCCGGTGAAGATGATCAGCGCGGCCTTGCC
>JBQCJC010000255.1:0-2858 GCA_051953135.1 Thermoanaerobaculia bacterium
GTTTGTTGATGACTCGGCGGGCTGAGAGCCCGCCGCTCCACTTACTTCGCGAGTGCTTTCGCGTTTTCGGTGCAGCCGAGGGCTTCGGCGATTTGCAGCGCGGTCGCGCCGCCCGCGGTCTTCACGTCCGTCTTCGCGCCCTTCGCGATCAACTTGCGAATCGTCGGCGTTGCATCGCATTTGTCCGCGAGACGATGCAGCGCCGTCGCCGCGCCGTCACTCGCATTCACATCCGCGCCGCGATCGATCAGCCAGTCCACCACATCGTACTTTCCGAACATCGCCGCGCTCACGAGCGCCGATGAGCCATCGCTCCCCTTCTCGTTCACCGAATATCCGGCCTGCACGAAGAGCTGCACCGCTTCGAGATTGCCATCCACCGCGGCCATCACGAGGAACTCGGCACTCGGCGTCGCGTAACCCATCGCGCGCAGTTTGCGGATCGCCTCACGCTCACTGTCGTTCTTCGGCTGCCGCACGTCATTCGCGAGCGCATCCTCCGGCTTCCCGCCGATGTCCCAGCGCTCGCTGAGAATCTTCCACGCGCCGTCCTCGCGCACGAACTCGATGCGTCCCGTCGATGCGTTCTCCGCGACGTTCGCCGTGACGATGAGCGTCGCATCGTCGCCGTCGATGATTTCCTTGTACGCGCGCAGTTTTTCTTTCGGCGAGATCACATCGATCGCCGCAAGGCTGTCCTGCTGCGATCGATCGTCAAGCTCGTCGAGCTTCTCGCGTGCAAGCAAAGCTTTCGCCGCGAACCAGTCGTCCGCGGCGATCGCGTTTTGCAGTTTTTGATAGAGAGGAAACAGCTCGGCGGCGTGAAGCGAAGTCGCGATTCCGATCGCCCCGAGGAGGAAGGCGAGCCGGAACGTTCGAGGCATTACACGGCTTTCATCGCCAGCGAAATGATCTCGCGGTGCGTGAAGTAGTTCACCGCGGGATCGTCGAGGTGGAACGTGTACGTGAAGCGCTCGTCGTTGTCCGCGAGGAACGTGAAGCGGTGATAACGATTCTCCGTTCCTTCCGCGAACTCTTTGAGGTTCGTCGAGTGTCCGTTGTCTTCTTCGACTTTCAGCACGCGATACAAACGATGCGCGCTGATCGGAAGATCGTCGGGCGGATAGTGAATGAACTGAATCGCGTAGATCGCTTTCGGCTCGATCTCGCGCTGCGGATAATCCTGCGCGGCGTCGCCCGCGACTCCGGTGAACCACGACTCTTCTTCTTTGAAGAGCACGAGATTCGCGGAGTTCTCGGTCATCGGCATGGTGCCGCGATCGAGATGGATGTGCTGTTCGGGATCGCTCGCATCGCGAAGCTGCGTGAGGAGATCGATGAGGTACTGGATACCCTCGCGCGTACCGGTCAGCGCGACTTCATCGTCTTCGTCGGAGATCCAGAGGTCGAGCCACGCTTCTTTCGGAAGTTTGATGCGACCTTCGAGCGAGTCGCGAGTGATCGGCGCGAAGTTCAGACGTTTCGCGGCCGCGAGCAGGAAGTCGTTGCACTGCGGATCGTCGAGGAGATTCACGCGCGCATATTCGATCGCCGCCTCGTAGGCGCCCTTGCGCCCGAAGTCGTGGGTGAGATCGAAAGGACCGATGAGCTGGTCGAGTATCTGGGCGTGTCTTTCGGCGGGTTTGGACATAGGTAACAAGGCTTAAACGCCCGAAAATCTAACATATTTCGGCCGCCGGGCCGGCCGGCGGCGCTGGTTGCTACGCAGACGTCACGTACGGTTGGCTTGGCGCTGCGGTCGTCGTTACCGGGCGGGTAACGGAACGACTGCACGCGAAAGCTTCTCGGTTTGTCGAATGATCGTCAGCTCGGCACGTTTGCCGATCCTCTCATCGGTCAACATGCGATGGAGGTCATCGACTCCCGCAACAGGCATTCCATCCAGTGCAACGATGAGATCGCCCTCGGTCACACCCGCTTTGCCGGCCGGTGCATCGCTGTCGACGCCGACCACGAGCACGCCGGTCGCGAGCGGCAGGTTGTAGAAGCGAACGACGCGCGTGTGCAGCGGAACGTTTTGTCCCTGAACGCCGATAAAGCTGCGACGAATGATGCCGTCGCGAATGAGTCGTGACGCGACGAACTTCGCGGTGTTCACCGGAATCGCGAAGCAGATGCCCTGCGCGGGACGAATGACCGCGGTGTTCACGCCGATCACTTCACCGCGTGAGTTGATGAGTGGTCCGCCCGAGTTGCCGGGATTCAGCGCGGCATCGGTTTGAATCACGCTTTCGATGAGGCGGCCGCTCTGCGCGCGCATCGTGCGGCCGAGGGCGCTGATCACGCCGGCCGTGACAGTGCATTGAAAGCCGAGAGGATTGCCAACCGCGATCGCAAGCTGACCTGGCTTGATGCCATCGGAATCGCCAAGTGGTGCGGCCGGGAGTGTCGGCGCATCGATGCGAATGACCGCGAGATCGGTGTGCGGATCATCGCCGACGAGACGCGCGCCGCAGCGCAACCCATCGGAAAGCGTGACCTCGATTTGCTTCGCATCGCCGGCGACGTGACTGTTCGTCAACACGAAGCCGTCGGGTGTGAACAGAAATCCGGAACCGCCGCCGCGTTGATCGATCGTGATGTTCACGACCGACGGCATGATGCGCGCGACCGCCGTCGTTACCGCGCGCGAGTAAGAATCGAGAAGCTCGTCGTCATCGACAGGAGGAGGAGTTTGTGCGAAGTCCAGCATCTCGCTGAGTACAACAAACGAGCATTCCAGAGTAGAGGGGGGGGGGGGCGGCCGGGCGGGCGCGCCCCCAATAGGCGGGGGGGGGGCCCCCCCCGCCCCCGCGGGGCCGCCCCCCGAGCTGGGGGCCGCCGGGGGTTTTGGGGGG
>JBQCJC010000256.1:0-9495 GCA_051953135.1 Thermoanaerobaculia bacterium
CATGCGCACCGGATCCTCGCGGAAACGCAAATCGGGATCGCCGATCACACGCACGCGTCCCAGCGCGAGATCATCGATCCCGCCGACGTAATCGATCACCGAGAAATCGGAGATGTTGTAGAAGAGCGCGTTGATCGTGAAGTCGCGGCGACGCGCGTCCTGCAGCGGCGAGCCGAACGTGTTGTCGTCGGTGATCAGGAAATCCTGCTCTTCACCCGAGTCTTCCTCATTGGGCTGCGGACGATCGGGCTCGCGGCGAAACGTCGCCACTTCCACGACCTGATCCTGAAAGATGATGTGTACCAGGCGAAAGCGACGCCCGATGATGCGGCTGTTGCGGAACAAGCGCCGCACGTCGCCCGGATGCGCGTCGGTGACGACGTCGAAATCCTTCGGCTCGCGATTCATGAGCAGATCGCGCACGCTGCCGCCACACAAATACGCGCGATAACCGCTGCGATGCAGGCGATACAGCACCTTCAGTACGTTTTCCGGGATGCTGCGCCGCGAGATCGGATGCGCGCTGCGATCGATGACGTTCGCGCCCGGATGTTCTTCGGTGACCGGCGGAACTTCCGCCTCTTTACTCGTTTCCATAGGAACTGATGCCGGGCGTGTAGTGATACGTCCTGTCGACGATGAAGAACGTTCTGCTCCATCGAGTGTCCGGGAAGAAACGCGCCGCGACATGCAACAGATGACGCACGCGAGTCATGCCGGACGCGCCGGCCGGCGGCGGCGCTCCGTCGAAGGACCAGTAGACCATGAAAGCCTTGCCTTTGATCAGCGAGCGCGGCACAAATCCCCAGAATCGGGAGTCGTGCGAGCGATCGCGATTGTCGCCCATCGCAAAGTATGAGTCAGGTGGAACGGTAACCGGGCCGAACTGATCACGCGACCGGTACGGCTCCGGCAACGCCAACTGCCTCGGATAAATGGTCGGATCATCGAACACCACGTACGGCTCGTTGAGCGGCTTGTCGTTGATGAACACCTGCTTGTCGCGAATCGCAACGGTCTCACCCGGCAACGCGATCACGCGCTTCACGAAATCCGTCTGCGGATCTTCGGGATATCGAAAGACGATCACGTCGCCGCGATGCACGTCGCGAATCGGAACGAGCTTGCCGAACGGATTCGGTACGTTGCGACCGTAGATGAAATTGTTGACGATGATGTGATCGCCGACTTTGAGATTGTCTTCCATCGATCCGCTCGGGATCTTGAACGCCTGGAAGACGAAGATGCGCGCGAAGTTGACGAAGATGATCGCGATCAGCAGCGCTTCGTAGTACTCGCGGCCCGTCGTTTTCTTTGCGCTTTCATCGGCTGCTGCCATTCGTAGGGCTGATCCTCTTCAACTGATCTGCGATGAAGCCGGCGGCAAAGGATTGTATAGCAGCGGGTGCGACCGTCACGACGTTGAGGTTGCGTGCGTACTGTCCGGCCTTCACCGCCGCGTCCGGTTTGATGACAATTGCGTTCGGCACGGCAGCGTCGCCGACGACGTAGATCCGATTCGCGTCCATCCATTGCGTGCCGCGAATGCGAATCAGCATTTCGTCGCGATACGACTTCGCGATGATGCACGCGATGCGCGCGTTCTGCTGCAGCGCGGCGCGGGCGTCGTTCCACGCGAAATCGTCCGCGAGCCAGATCACGACCGGGAGTTTCTCGTCGTAGCGGATGTCGTTTGGACGGACGAGCAGCGTTCCGGAGGTGAACGGTTCCACCTCGACGGGGAGCCGCACCGCCGGAGCTACGGCCATCGATCTCTCCTCCCCGCCGTACTTCATGATTTCGACGCGATCGCTGGCGTCGGGGGTCGAGTACGCGACCGCGTAGAACTGCCCTTCCGCGTCCCACGCCCGTGCGTGGATGCGCGCGTTCGGAAACGCATTCGAGAGTTGTGCGGCCGTGGGGATGTGTACGGTGCGAATGATGTCGCCGAGCTTTCCGCGAACGATGTAGCTCACTTTGTTGCCGCGCGGTGCCCACTGCGGATCGAGCTCGTCCGCCGGATCCTGCGGGATCCAGTTGATCGCGCTGCCATCAGAGCTGACGAGGCCGATGTCGAAACCGCGCTCGCCGATCGCGGAGAACGCAACTTCACCGCGCGATTCGGAGAAATCGAGCGACTCGACCGCTGGGAGCGCGGGCGTGAGCTCTTTGTCGCGATTGAAGATCTTCGTGCCGATGAGCCGAATCGGACCGTCGGCGAGCATCGGCGGCTGGAGTTCCGGTGACGTCTGCAGCTTACCGCTCGTGTCGTACGAAACCGAGCCGATGCGCGGCGTGTGCGGCACGCTCGTCCATTCGTTCGGAATGAGCGGCGAGGTCGAGACGCAGCCGCCCAGAACGAGCACGGCCGGAAGGAGCGCCAGGCGCTGGCGGAACATGGTCGCGCATTCTAAATGACTGATTCAAAAGAGCAAAACATTCGGCACAGCGACTGCAAATAACCCTTCATCATGGACCTGCAAAAGGATTTGATCGAGTCGCATCGCGGAAAGCGGAAAGGGCGGAGTCTGAAGGCGACAGTCGCCTCTTTCGCGATCCACGCGATGCTCATCGCCGGGATTGTTCTGGCCGGTCAGCAGCGCGAAGTGCACAAAGTCGCGTCCGAGAAACCGCTCGATGCGTTCATCACGCGCGGTGCCGCGCCGCCACCACCGCCACCACCTCCCCCGCCACCGCCCGCTGCGAAGTCGAGCGGCGCGCCGAAGGTGCAGCCAACCAAACCGATGGAGGTCCCGAAGGTCACGCCGATGACTCCGCCGGTGGAGATTCCGAAGGAATTGCCGGTGGTTCAGCCGGTGCCGGTGGTCGAAACGCCGGTCGTCGCAGAAACCCCGGTCGTTCCGGATGCCGGCGGGATGACCTCGGCATCCGGCACCGGTGACGCGGTGAACGGCGTCGAAGGTGGTGTCGAAGGCGGCGTAGCCGGAGGCATCGTCGGCGGCGAGATTGGCGGTGTGAAGGGTGGAGAAATCGGCGGCGTGCAGGGCGGTGCGTTAGGCGGCGTGGTGGGCGGCCAGGTCGGCGGAACCGGCACGGGCACGGAAGGCACCGGCACCGGCGGCGATGACGCGCCCCTCGCCCCGCCTAACGACGGGCCGCTGCGCGTCGGCGGCAACGTCAAAGCGCCGCAGATTATCAATCGCGTGCAACCCGATTACACGGAAGCCGCGCGTAAAGCCAAAATTGCGGGCGTCGTCATTGTGGAAGCGATCATCGACGAAAACGGCAACGTCGATCAGGTGAAGGTAATTAAGGGCCTGCCCGCCGGATTATCGACCTCCGCGGAGCACGCCGTACGTCAATGGAAATTCCGCCCCGGCACGCTGAATGGCAAACCCGTGGCGACAATTTTCAATCTCACGGTGACTTTCAAAGGGGATTAAGAGACTGAAGCTGACACGGCCGCGAACGCGGCCGTGCAGCTTAGTCACTTCTGTGGATTGAACCCTGGAGGCGCGACGACTGGGGTACCAAGCACATCGGTCTGTCCCAGCGAAACAGAATTTCTCTCCGATCCGTACTCGATACATCTGAGCCGTGCCTGTAGCGCGTCCTGCCTTGGCGGGGGCACGAACATGATTGCATTCGACCTGCTTTTGCATTTGCGCAATTAGCTACAGATGGGCGTGGTACGAACGTCGGTGATCAGGACTTACGCAGCGGCCTCACGAGACGTGCTTTGATCGCGCGACGACGTTCTCCGTGGTGGCCGTTCGTGGTGGCCGTTCGCCGCCATAGCGAAAACACGGAGCCGTTGTTCGCCGTTGATCGCAACGGTCAGGTTGTGAATGCGCATGATCGTCTCGTGGGACAACTGCTCGTCGATCTGATGACGTTTGTGGGCCAGATTCTCATCCGGCCCATGTGGTACGTTCTCTCGCCGTCTTATCGGCGGAAGGTTCGAGCTTCATGGCCGGAGGACGGGTCAAAGCACGTATTGCTGGAAATCATGTGTATTGCAATCGGGCTTGCGGGTCTCATGATTGTCCTGATTGTTGAGACCGCAATCGTCTTCGTACTCGTTCATATTTGACCGACATGTTCGCCTAGTCTCGCGGCAGACAGACAAAATGATCGACATCGAATTTCATTAATCCGCGGCGCGGCGTGCCTTGACCGTCAGCTCGCTCATCGGTTTCGCGTACCATGCACATCCGGTCCGCAAAATGTCCATCGATACTGAACTTCCTCTCCCCGCAATCGTCGATATTCCCGCGCCCGTATCCGCATCGCGGCCTTCCTTTGGTGCGGGGAAGGCGATTCTCGCGTTCCTGATTCTCTTCGTTGCGCAATTGATCGCGGGTGTGTATGTGGTGGTCGTCGCGATGGTTCTTGCGGCGGTACGCGGGGCGAACATTGGCGATGAGGCACTCATTGCGCGGATCGTCAACGGGCTTACGACGCCCACGCTGATCGCGGCGGCAACGTTCTCCGTTGCAGCCGTCATTGCGGTTGCGCGTTTGTGGGCGTGGCCGCAGGTACTCGACAGAAGCGACGACGGGCTCGGATTGCGTCCCACGC
The DNA here is from genome assembly GCA_051953135.1 of Thermoanaerobaculia bacterium. Lineage (GTDB taxonomy): Bacteria > Acidobacteriota > Thermoanaerobaculia > Gp7-AA8 > Gp7-AA8 > QHVT01. The sequence goes on from JBQCJC010000256.1 coordinate 4,543, forward strand.
GCGGCTTACACATCGCACTGTGGGCGCTCGTCGGCGCCTCGTGCTCGATGCTCTACATGTTTGTGATCACGCTGGTTCCACCGGATCCGTCGATGCCATTGGGCCCGCTCGCCACGGCCGCGTCGAATGGCGGCCTCAATCGCATGGTCTGGGTCGTACTGGCCCTGCTATTCGCGCCGCTCGTCGAAGAGTTTTTCTTTCGCGGCATGCTATTGAAGGGATTCGCCAACAGCTGGGGATTCTGGCCGGCGGCGATCACAGTCACGATTCTTTTCGTCGCCATGCATCTCTTTGAGACGATGAATTACTGGCCCGCGACCGCGGCGGTCTCCACAATGGCGATTGTGGCACTCACTGCACGTCGAACGAGTGGCAGTCTCTGGCCCGCAATCGCGCTGCACGCCGCGTACAATTCCGTGATCGCCGTGCGGCTGTTTGTAGGTTGAACGCGCATGAATCTCCTCGTCATCGCTCCAGCCGATTTCGCGCCGCTCGAGTTATTACAGCGCGAAGCGCCCGGCATTGAAATCACGATCGGCACGGACGCCAATGCATTGCGTAGCGCGGCCTCGGACGCAGACGCCGTACTCCTCGCGCCGCGTTATGGATCGCTTCTTACGGAGCTGTGGCGCGAGCTAACCAACGTGCGCTGGATTCACACACTCGCGGCGGGCGTCGAAACGCTACCGTTCGATTTATTACAGCGCTCGAACGTCACCATTACAAATTCGCGCGGCCTTTATGCAGACGCGTTAGGCGAATTTGCGCTCGCCGCAATGCTCTGGTTCGCGAAAGACCTTCCGCGACTGAAACGGAATCAGGCCGCGCGACAGTGGGAACCGTTCACAGTAGAGCGATTGGAAGGACAGACGTGCGGCATCATCGGATACGGCGGGATCGGACACGCCGTAGCGCAACGCGCGTCTGCACTCGGGATGCGCGTCGTCGCCGTGCGGCGCCGTCAGGAACTCGGCGATCCGACGATCGAAGACGTACTCGCACAATCGGACTACGTCGTGATGTCGGCACCGCTCACGCCAGCCACGCATCGCCTGCTCACGCGCGAGCGCATTGCGCGCATGAAACCGACGGCGGTGTTCATCAACGTCGGCCGCGGCGCAACCGTCGATGAAATCGCATTAATTGACGCATTACGCGAGAAACGCATTCGCGGCGCGGCGCTCGACGTGTTCGAAACGGAGCCGCTGCCCGCGGATAGTCCATTGTGGGAGCTCGACAACGTTCTGCTCTCGCCGCATACCGCCGATCACACGAGCGATGCTCATGTGCGCGCGATGCATTTCTTCATTGAGAACCTGAGGCGATTTCGCGCGGGAGAGTCGCTGGAGAACGTCGTCGATAAGAACGAGCAATATTGAAACGGCGGGCTGTAAGGCCCGCCGTTTCACAATCGATTAGAACGCTTCTGCGTCAGCTACGACCTTCGGCTGCTTCCCCACTTTGCGCGAAATCGCTTTCGCCTGCAGGAACAGACCGAGGTAATCGCGGCCACCGGCCTTTGAATCCGTTCCGGACATGTTGAACCCACCGAACGGATGCACACCGACGAGCGCGCCCGTGCACTTGCGATTCAAATAGAGATTGCCGACGAAAAACTCTTCGCGTGCGCGCTCGAGCTTGTCTTCGTTGTCCGTAAACACGGCGCCGGTGAGACCGAACTCGGTATCGTTGGCGATGCGCAGCGCGTCATCGAAATCGTTCGCCTTGATGATCGCGAGCACCGGTCCGAAGATCTCTTCCTGCGCGATCGTGCCTTTCGGATCGACATCGGCGATGACAGTCGGCTCGATAAAGAAGCCATCCTTCGGATCGACGTTGCCGCCGGCCACGAGTCTGCCGCCTTCCTTCGTGCCCTTGTCGATGTACTCCTTGATCGAATCCATCGCCTTCTTATTGACGACCGGACCGACCGCGGAGTCAAACAACGTTGGATCGCCGATGCGCAGCTTCTTCGTCTTCTCGACGATCATCGGCACGATCTGATCGTAGACCGCGGCGTCGATGATCGCGCGCGAGCACGCGGAGCATTTCTGTCCCTGGAACCCAAACGCCGACGCGACGACCGCGCTCGCTGCTTCATCGAGATTCGCGACTTCGCGATCGACGATGATCGCGTCCTTGCCACCCATCTCCGCAACGACGCGCTTGATCCACAGCTGACCTTCGCGATGTTTCGCCGCTTCTTCGACGATGTGCAGACCGACGCCCTTCGATCCCGTGAACGAGATGAAGCGAATCTTCGGCGACTGCACGAGCGGATCACCGACTTCGCCGCCGGAACCGCTGACGAAGTTCACGACTCCCGGCGGCATGCCCGATTCTTCGAGCAGTTCGAAGAAGCGATACGCGATCCACGGCGAGTCGGAGGACGGTTTCATCACCACGCAATTGCCCGAGACCATCGCGGCGGTGGTCATGCCGCACATGATCGCCAGAGGGAAGTTCCACGGCGGAATGACGGCGCCGACACCGAGGGGGATGTAGACGAGGTGGTTGTCTTCGGATTCGATCTTCGTGATCGGCTGTTCGCCGCCGTAGCGATACGCCTCACGCGCATAAAACTCCATGAAGTCGATCGCCTCGGCGGTATCCGCATCCGCTTCCGCCCACGATTTGCCGACCTCGAGAATCATCACCGCGGAGAACTCGTGCTTGCGCTCGCGCATCAGCTTCGCCGCTTTCAGCAGCACACCCGCGCGCACATCGACCGGCTGGCGCTTCCACGATTCGAATGCGTTCGCCGCGACGTCGATCGCGCGCTCGGTCAGCTCGCGCGTGCCTTTCTGAAACTTGCCGACGATCTGATCTTTGTGTGCAGGATTGATCGAGTCGAACGTCTTGAGACCGGTGATGCGCTCGCCGCCGATGACGAGCGGATGCTCCTGCCCGATCTGGCCGAGGACTTTCGCGATTGCGAGCTCCATCGCGGCCTTGTTTTCGGGCGTGTTGAAATCAGTCAGAGGTTCGTTGCGAAACTCCGGGAGGGACATGCAGTGTGATTCCTTTCAGGCGTCCAAGTTGCTAGGTTGAGGAGGCCGGCGCGGTCCACGCGCGGCGTGCAAGGGATGGGTATGTTATCGAAATCGACCGCGAGAGCAACCTTGGTGGTGCTGATGCTGCTCGCGACATCGTGCTCGTTCGTCACGCCGTGGCGCGATGAGCCCGCGCGGCCGGAAGTGAATCTCGCGTTCACACTGGAACAGAACCTCATCTCGCTCTCGAGTGTTCGCGTCGACAACCGCGACGGGCGTTTCATTTTGGGAACAGCTTTGCCTCGAACGGTGCTCGACGCGCGATTCGCCGTTCCGCCGCGCGCAACGAACGTGCTGCAGCTCAGCGAGAAGGAAACGATTCGCATCGATCCGATCGCGCAGGATCTGCGCGGCGTCGCCGACGGCATCATCGGTACCGAGGCGTTTCGCAAGGCGGCGATCACGATCGACTATCACGCGGGACTCGTCACCTATCAGAAGCAAGGCATCGCGCGCGGCTACATGACCATCTTCAAGTTTCAGGCGGAGCCGATGATGTACGTCGGAATCGACGGCCGTGAGACCGCGGTCATTGTCGATACGTCGATTCCCGACACGCTCGTGTTGCCCGGACCAAATGGCCGCGGAACCGTGAACGTCGCGATCGCCGGAACGATCTTCGGTCCCACCGATGTCCGTTACGCGAATGTCGCGCGAGCGCGCATCGGCAATCGCTTGCTGTCGAAGTTTTTGGTGACGATCGACTATCAGCAACGTGTCGTCGGCGTGTGGCGCGATCCTCGCACAAGCTAGCGCTTCTATAATCCGATGATGCGCATTGCACTCGCGTCGCTGCTGTTGATTTTTGCGTCTGCTGCAAACGCGCAAACGTTTCGCGTCGAGGGCTATGTCGCCGCGCGCGCGATCAACGCCACGGGTCCCGCATCGTGGCTCGAAGGCGACTGGGGACGTTTCGAAGCGACCGGCGGCCGCGACGACGGGATGGCGTTGGCGCAGCTCGGTGCCGACTGGAAACCAACGTCTTTCCTGCGATTGCATGCGAGCGGCACCGCGCGCAAGGATCCGAAAGAGTTCGGCGGCAATGCCGCGGGGCTCGTCGAGGCGTACGCCGATGTGCACAAAGAGTTCGGGCTCGATGACGTGCAACTGCGCGCGGGCTACTTCTTTCTGCCGTCGTCGCGCGAGAACATCGATCCCCTCTGGGCGTCGCCGTATTCGATCAACTACTCCGCGCTGAACACGTGGATCGGTCAGGAAGTGCGGCCGGTCGGCGTCGATGTGCAGTATCGCCACATCAATCGCGCCGGTCATGCGATGACGTTCGGTGCAACGGCGTTTCGCGACAACGACACGATGGGAACGCTCCTCGCGTGGCGCGGATGGTCGATCGGCAGCAGGCTCTCGACGTACGGTGAGACACTGCCGCTGCCTCCTCTCGAATCGCTCACGGACGCCGGTCCGTTCTTTCGGCAGAACAACGAAGGGACGACGCCGTTCACGCGGGATCTCGACGGCCGCACCGGTTACGCGGGTCGCATTCGTTACTCGCTGCCGCAGCGCGCGAACATTCAATATACGTATCTCGACAATCGCGGCGATCTGAAGTTGTATCCGCCTGCGACTGGCGCGAACGGCAGCGTGTATTCGTCGCACGCGGAGTATTCGTGGCTGACGAAGTTTCATCTCGTGAGCGCGGAGTTTGGGAATCTCGATCGATTCGTGGTCGCGGCGGAGTACATGCGCGGCAGCACGGAGATGGGCGTGTTTCGTCCGTCGTATGTCGAGGCGGAGTTCGATGCGTTTTACGTGCTGTTGTCAGAGAAGCGCGGTCGCAATCGATGGACGGCGCGTTACGAGGTGTTCGGCACGGATGATCTCGATCTCAGTCCCGCGGAGAGCAACAGCGAGGATCTACGATCGTGGACGCTCGCCTGGCTGT
>JBQCJC010000257.1:0-15129 GCA_051953135.1 Thermoanaerobaculia bacterium
GTTGCGCTGCGTCGCGGCCGTGCCGCCGATCGTGTTCGACGAACCGGTCACGCGCACGCCGGTGGTGTTCGCGGCAACGCTTCCGCTGAGATCGAGACCGAGGTAGTTCGACTCGATGGTGTTGCTGTTGCCGCTGATGTCGATCGCGTACGTCGCGTTCGTGATCGACAGACCTTTCACCGCCGCGCCGGTGCCGCTGAGTTGCAGACCTTGTCCGCTCAGTCGAACGATCGGCGTTCCCGCGTAGCCTGGCTGCGTCGTGGCATCGACGAGAATCTGCGTCGACACCGCGGGCAGTGCGCTCGCCGGTGTGATGACGAACGGACCCGCGCCGATGTTGAACGCGATCGTGCACGGCAGCGTGTTGCACGCGGTGCTCGTGTCGAGCAGTGCCTGACGCAGTGAGCCCGGACCGCTGTCATTCGTGTTCGTGACGATCAGCGAGCTGCCCGCGATCGTGACGCTCGCCGCGGTCGAGTTGCTGCTCGGGATCGGATCGCCTTCCGTCGCGCTCGCGGTTGCGGTCACGATGTGCGTGCCGGTGGTGTTGCCGGTGAGATCGACGATCACGTGCACCTGACCGCCGTTGACGAGATTGCCGACGTTGCACGTGACGGTGTTCGCGCTGAAGTTGCACGAGCCCGCGTCAGGCGCGGCGCTGTTGTACGTGAGCGCGGGCGGAATCGGTGCGCTGAACGTGACGCTCGTTGCGGTTTGCGGCCCGAGGTTCTTGATGAGGAAGTCGAATTGGAAGTTGTTGCCCGACGGAATCGATGAACCCGGACCCGTCGCGGTCAGATTGATGTCGGCCTGATTCGCGTCGACCGTGATCATCCAGTTCGCGCTGTCGTTCGTGTTGTTCGAATCGTTCGTGATCGTCGAGACGCTCGCGGTATTCGTGAACGTTTGCGGCGTCGTCGGCGCGGTGCTGTTGATCGTGATCGTCGGTGCTGTGCCGAGGCTGAGTGCCGCGTTCGCATTGCACGTGACGGTGAGCGAAACCACGTTGCACGTCCAGCCGGTGCCGTTCGCGCTGATGCCCGTGTGGCCCGCGGGAAGCGTGTCGGTGACGACCACCCCATCCGCGGAGTCGGGACCGTTGTTCGTGACGACGAGTGAGTACGGGATCGCGCCGCCGGTCGCGACGTTGTTGAACGGTGCGGACTTCGCGATCGACAGATCAGTCGTGCCGTTCACCTTCAGCACCAGTCCGGTCGCGTCGTACATGCTGCCCCATGTTCTGCTGTTCGCGAGCGAGGGGAGGTTGTAGACCGAGAAGTCGCCGGTGTGCGTTGTTGCATTCAGGACGCGGAACAGATCGCCGCCGTTCGGCTGATACGGCCCGTTGAGCGTGACGTCGAGTGTGCCCGCGAGCGACGGCGTGCCGCTGGCGATGAGTTGTCCGTGCTGCGTGCCCGGGACGGTGCCGTTCAGACGTACGCGGAACGTGCCGCTGCTTTGCGAGAAGCCGCCGCCGGCGTTGATGATGCCGTCGAGGATCTCGATCGTGCCGCCGTTGTTGACGAGCGGAACGCCGGTGAAGAACGTCGTGCCGGTTGCCGCGGATTTCGTGATCGTACCGGTGTTCGTGATCGCGCCCGCGGCGCCGCCGTTGTTGAAGATGTTGTCGGCGTTGATTTGCAGCGTGCCGGCGTTGTTGATACTCGCGCCGCTGGAGACGTTGATGGTTCCGGTGCCGCTGACCTGGATCGTGCCTGCGCCGCTCGTCGAGAGCGTGCGCGTCGCGATTGCTTTTCCGCCGCTGCCTTGAATGTTGAGCAGGCCGCCGCTGACGACGTTCGTCGTGCCGCTGCCCGACATCGTGCCGCCGAGCCAGCCGGAGTTGCCGGTGATGTTCACGATGCCGGTGCCGCCTAACGTGCCGACGCTGAGATTGAGAATCGGAATGTTGAGCGAGGTCGCGGTCACGTCGAGCTGGCCACCGGCGATGTTCACGGTGCCGGTTCCGCTGATGCTCGTGCCGTTCGCAAACGTGTAGGTGCTCGACGGAATCGAGAACACCGCGCTCGTGCCGAGCGTGATTGGTCCGGCCTGCGTTCCATCGGCGACGGAGAGGAAGCTGCTCGTGCCGAGTGCGATCGTGCCGCTGCCGCCGAGTGTGACGCCGGTGAGTTGCACAGGACCCGCGGAGTTCACGTTGAACGTGCCGCTGTTCGTGATGTCGCCCGCGGAACCGGCATCGTTGAAGATCACGCCGACGGTGATGTCGATGAGACCGGCGTTCGAGATGCTGCTGCCGGTGCTCAGGTTGATCGTGCCGCCGCCGGTGATCGAAACCGTTCCGCCGATCGCGATGTTGAGTGTGCGCTGCAGACTCTTCGCGGTCGGTCCGCTGATCGTGAGCGTTGCAGATCCCGGCACGTTCGTGATGCCGAGTCCCGACATCGTGCCGCCGCTCCAGCTTGCGGTGCCGACGTTGAGCGTGCCGGTGCCGTCGAGCGTGCCGGAGGTGAGCTCGAAGTTCGCGATCGTGTCGACGTTATCGAGCGTGAGCGTGCCGCCCGCGACTTGCAGCAAGCCAGTGCCGCTCACATCGCTCGCGCCGCTGAGTGTGACGGTGTCGGAGTCGATGACGAGATTGCCGGTGAGCACGATCGCGCCGGTGCTGCCGAGGATCGACGGATTGAGCGTGCCGCTTTGCACCTGGATCGTGCCGGCGTTCGTCATCGATACGTTGACGAGATTCGTCGAACCGACGCCCGCCGATTTTTTGAAGAGACCCGTGTTGTTGATGCCGCCGTCGGAGCCCGCGTCGCTGATGTTGAGATCCGAGAGATTGTCGAGCGTGCCGTTATTGAAGATGTTGCCGCCTGACGACAGATTCAGCGTGCCGCTGCCGCCGAGATTCATCTGACCGCCGACCTGAATCGAGATCGTGCGCGTGGTGAGGGACTTCGCACTTGTGCCCGAAACCGTGAGCGATGCGCCGGTCGGCACCTGCGTCGTGCCGCTGCCGGACATCGTGCCGCCGGTCCAGAACCACTGGCCGGTTGCACCGATTGCCACGAGGCCGGTGCCGTCCACGATGCCGCCGTCGAACTGCAGATGATCGATGGTGATGTTGGCGTTCAGCGTGAGCGTGCCCGCGGCGACGTGCACCTTGCCCAGGCCGGTGGCGTTACTGCCGGAGCCGAAGATGTACGTATCGGAGTCCATCAGGAACTCCGCACCGCTGGAGATGCTGATGGCGGCGGTGGACGTCCCTCCACCTGGATTGAACGTGCCGGTTTGAATGTCGAGCGTGCCGGACGTGTGATTGAAGTCGACGCTGCTGAAGCTTGTCGAGCCCGCGGTCGTGCTCTTGCGGAACGTGCCGAAGTTGTCGAAGCCCGCGTCGGAGCCGCTGTAGCTGAACGTCGCGTCGGTCTTCGCTTCGAAGAGACCGAAGTTGTCGATGCCTGCACCTGAGCCGAGCGAGATCGCGCCGCCGAGCCAGTTCGTGGTGCCGCCGGAATCGATCGTGAGCAGACGCTGGCTCAGCGCCTTGCCGGCCGCGGTGTTGATGTTGAGCGTCGCACCGGTCTTGATGTTCCAGCCCGCGGCGCCGCTGATCGTGCCGCCGTTCCATTCGAACGTGCCGTAGACATCGAGACCGCCGTTGCCCGTGAGTGTGAGTCCGCTATGAATCAGGACGCCCGTCGTCGTGACGGAGCTCGGATCGGAGATCGTGAGCGACGTGCTGCCCGGGGCGAGACTCAACGTCTGCGTGCCGCTCGTGCCGGTGCCGACCGTGATGCTGCGCGCGATTGCGGCGGAGTTGATCGTGACGGTGTAGGCGCCGCTCGCGTCGATGATCGCGTTGTCGGCGGCAGTCGGAACAACCGCCGGACTCCAGTTCGCTGCGGTCTCCCAGTTGCCGGTACCTGCGATCCAGTGAATGTCGCCGCTGATCGTTGCAGCAGGCGAGAATTCGGACGTGCCTTCGCTGACCGTCGTGCACGCGCCGTCGCTGTAGACGGTTGCGGTCATGACGATCTTGTCGCCGACCGTCGCCGCCGATGTGATGTTGAACGACGCGTTGGCGAAGACGTTGCCGGCGAGACAGTTCGACGCGCCGAGGTGAACGTAGCCTTGCGGTGTTGCAGACGCGTCGGCCTTGTAGACATCGAAGATCATCGCGCCCGCGCTGACCGCGGATGACGAGTTGATCGAGGTTGTCAGCGTGAGCGTTCCGGCGGAGTACTGCGCCGAGTTGATCGTTGGGAAGTTCTGCTTGTTGTTCGGACCGGTGTCGCTGTCGGTTGCGTCGTTGCTGGTGACGCCGTCATCGCCGAGATCGATGCCGAGATTGCCGTTCGCTTTGATGGAGTTCCGGCGAATCGCGTTGCCGATGCCGGTACCGATGAGCGTCACGCCATCGCCGGTGTTGTTCGCAATCGTGTTGCCGGATGCCTGGCCAATCGTGTTGTTCGATGCGGTGCCTTGCAGCTTGATGCCGGAGCCGCCGTTTGCGAGCGCCGTCGTACCGTCAGTCGCGAGACCGATGCGATTGTTCTCGATCGTGTTGCTGCTGCCGTCGATCAGGATGCCGTTTTGCGTGTTGCCGGCGATCGTGTTGATGTCCGATGGCGACGATCCGCCGATCGTGTTGAGTGTTGCACCGGCGACGATCGTGATGCCGTCGGCGTTCGGAATCGCCGTCGTGCCGTTACCGGCCACGCCGATGATGTTGGCCTTGACGTCAACGCCGTTGCCGAAGAGCGCGAGACCGGTCCCGCTGTTGCCGGAGATCACGTTGCCGGTGCCGCTCTGTCCGATCGTCACGCTGCAGCCGCTGCACGCCATCACGCCGGTGTTGTTCGGCAGCGCCGCGGTGAGCGCTTTGTTCGTGCCGACGTAGTTGCCGGTGATCGAGATCGTGTTCGCGGCGTTCGTGGTGTGAATGCCGTCGAACGTGTTACCGCTGATGATGTTTCGTTGCGCGGGGAGTGCGCCGCCGATGCTCGCTTCGGTCGATGCATCGAACACGACGCCGTACGCATTCGCGTTGATCGTCGTGCCGCTGGTATCGACGCCGATGTGGCAGCCCGTGACCATCGATCCGGAGTTGTCGCCGGTGAACTTCACGCCGGCGCCGGTGAAGCCGCCGATCGCGAAGCCGCTGATCTTCACGAACGTTTCCTGAATGTCGAAACCGTTGGCGATGCTGCCGCCGCCGTTGAGCGAAAGCACGATCACGGCATCCGATGCGACGCCGAATGCATTCGTGTTCGCCTGCGCGCCGGGCGCAGTGTAGCCGTCGATCGTGAGGTTGCTCGCCGCAATAACCGGCAATGCGCTCGAGAGATTGATCGTGCCGGCGACGCCGAAGTCGATCGTGCACGGCGATGTGCATGCGCCGCTGTTCGCGTCAGTGATTGCGGCGCGGAGCGAGCCGGGTCCGCTGTCGTTGAGATTCGTGACGGTGATGGTGCTTGGTGCGGCATCAACGGTCCACGACGTCGTGCAGGACGCGAGTGCGTCGCCGCCGCTCGCGGTCGCGCTCATCAGCAAGCCGGTTTCGGCCTGGTTGTACGTGACGCCGCTGATCAGGACGTTGTTGTTGCCGCTCGTGATCACGCCGGTGAGCGTGCCGCCGAGTGTGCCGGTACCGGCGGTTTCGCTCAGCGTGACGGTGGTGTCGTCGAAGACTTCGGTCGCGAAGCCGCTGTCATCGACCGCGGTGACGAGCACGTCGAACGGCACGTTCGCGGTTGGATTCGAGCCACTGTTGATGCTGGTGATGGCGAGCTTCGATGCGGCGGCGAGTGAGCCGGGTTGTCCGACGACCCAGTCTTCGATGAACGAGACCGGAGTGCCGGCGATGCCGTTGTGCGTGACGACATTGACGGGGCTGTAGTGCGTGAAGGTGAGCGTGCCGGGGTTGTAACTCGCGAGGATGTACTGCGTCTCGCTGCCGGTGACGACATCGCTGGCGTTGTAGAAGAACGAGAGATTGTCGACGGTCGAGACGGTCGTCGGCGCGGCGACGCTCCAGTAGCGTTCGAGGATGTTGTCGCCGGTGCGGTCGGGATGTTGTCCGTTTTGCGCGGTGATGGTGAAGAGCCCCGCGGATCCGGCATCGACATCGACGGGCAGGTACGCCGGAGGCGTGGCGGTGCCGACGTGAAAGCGTCGCGCGGGCGCCGGGTTCATGCCCATCGTGAGATAGCCCGCAACCCAGCCGGTCGTGCGATTGACGGTCGCGAGGACGTCGACGACAAACTTGCCCGCGGCGCCGTTGGCGATCAACACGCCACCGTACAGGTTGAGCGCGGAGTTGATGGTGTAGACGGCGCTGCCGTCGAGCGTGACGAAGTTCGCGTTGTTGTCTTCGAGTGTGCCGACGGTGACGTTCGATGCGGAGCTGATGAGCTGCGTCGTCGTGCCGTTGAATTTGAAAGTTGCGTTCGACGTGAGGATCGTGCCGGTGGAACTGAGGTCGCCGCTCATCGTGACGATGGCGTTGCCGGGATCGAAGGTGTCGTTGATCGTGAACTGATCGCCGATGCTGAGCGCATTGCCGCCGGTCGCGAGTGTGCCGCTCATGATGGCAAGGTCGTCGTTGACCGTGGTGGAGCCGCCGAGGGTTGCGGTGCCGCTGGCTTTCGCGACGCTGAGTTTGTAGTAGGTCGTGGGCGCGACGTTCTGCACGGAGATGCCGTCGTACACAACGACGCTTGCTCCGGGCGATAACGTGACGCTCGAGCCCCAGTTGCCGGAGACGTTGATCTGATTCGTGGCCGCGGTGATGTCGCCGTCGCCACTGATGTCGCCGACGTCGAGGTTGTTGTTGCCAAGGGACAACGTGACGGTGTTGCTGCCGTTGTCGGTGATGTCGAGTTGTTGATTGACGCTGAGCGGGCCGGACACGGTATGCGTGACGGAGCCGCCTAACGTGGCGAGGTAAAGGCGTTCGTACGGAACGGCGGCATTCACGGTCTGCGCAATGCCGGAGTGATAGACGATGGCACTGCTGGGATTGAGGGAAATGCTGCTGTACGGAGTCGGGAAGGAGGTGGCACTCGCGGCGGAGCCGAGTTTCAGCACACCGGAGCCGCCGATGTAGATGCTCGACGTTCCGCCGCCGTTGAGGTTGATCTGGTAGCCGCCGTCGTCGAGCAGTCCGCTGCTGATGTCGAGATCGCCGTTGACGGTGATGAAGCCGTTGAGGGTTGCGGTGCCGGAAGGTTTATTGAGCGTGAAGTGCTGGAAGGTGTAGCTGTTGATGGTCTGCGCGCCGGAGCCATCGAGCTCGAAGACGCTGTTGGTGGTCGTGGTGATGGTGCCGCCGTTGCCGAGGTCACCGCCGAGAAGGATGGTGCCGGGAGCGCCTCCGGTGCCGTAGTCGACGACGGCGTTGGCCGCGGTGCCGGCGAAGAGGATGTTGCCTGCGATGTCGACGTTGCCGCCGAGGCTCGTGAACTCGAGTTTCGATGCGCTGCTGGCGCCGCCGGTGATGCTGAGATCTCCGTTCTGAACGTTGAGGCCACCGCCGTTGATACGCACGATGTTCGTGGAGCCGGGCGTCGGTGCGTTGACGATGAGTGCGTTGGCGAGTCCGTCGATGGTGAGTGTGCCGGTGCCGTCGATGACGAGCATCTTGTTGCCGGAGGTGGAGTCGAGTGTGACGCTGGCGATGGTTTGGGCGTCAGTCACGGTGACGACGTGGTTGCTGGTGATGGTGACGGTGTCGCCGGAAATCGGAACGCTGCCGCCCCACGTGGCGGGCGCGCTCCAGTCACCGGACTGCGCTGAGGTGTAGCTCGCTCCGAAGATCGGAAGCGAGAGACACACGATGACCGCCAGAACCCCACCAAATCTCACACGGTTCATGAACTCTCCTCAGACAACGACACACGAGACGCGGACCCATCGCGCACGGATGCCTCGCAAGCTCGGATAAAAAGGACCCGTCGCGGATTGTAGCTGGTAATAACTTGTGAATTCGGGGAACCCGACAGGAATGTAAAGCCACAGCAAGATTTCGAACGTGAGTCACATCACGGCGGCACGGGCCGGCACGGCCGGCTGCGCTGGTTGCTTCGCTGCGGCACGTACTGCAGCTTCGTAGGTGCGGTCGTCGTGGGGGCGCGCGCGGGAGCACGATGGAGCACGATCGCAAGCGATAATCGGAACCTTCAAACAAAGGAGGCGAGACGATGCTCACCGGTGCGCATTCGATCATCTACAGCCGCGACGCCGAAGCGGACCGCGCGTTCCTTCGCGACGTCCTCGGTCTGCCGCACGTCGATGTCGGTCATGGATGGTTGATCTTCGGATTGCCGCCCGCGGAAGTGGCGGTGCATCCAGGCGATGCGAACGATCATCACGAGTTGTATTTGATGTGTGATGACATCGATGCGTTCATTGCGAAGATGCAATCGCAGAACATCGCGTGCGAGCCCGTAAATAACGCGGGCTGGGGTTTGCTCACGCGCATCACGCTTCCCAGTGGCGGAAAGCTCGGCGTGTATCAGCCGCGGCACGCGCGGCCGGAATCGATGTCGTGATGTGGCGTCGTTTGCTTCGCGCGGGAGTATTGACGGCGATCGTCGACGGATTGTTCTCGACGATTCTGACGATCGCGTTCTACGACTCGACGTTCGCGCGCCTCTGGCAAGGCGTGGCGTCCGTGCTTCTCGGCAAGGATGCGCTGAACGGCGGTATGCGCGCGATCGCGATCGGGCTGGCGATGCACATCGCCGTCGCGTTTTTCTGGTCCGCGATTTTTCTGTTGTTGTGGGCGCGATCACAAACGCTGCAGCGCGTTACGAACACCATGTACGGCATCGTGATCATCGCTGCGAGCTACGGACCGTTGATCTGGCTGGTGATGTCGCTGCTCGTCATTCCGACGCTCGCACATCGTCCGCCGAACATCACGGTTCGCTGGTGGATTCAACTCGCCGGACACATTCCGTTCGTCGGATTGCCAATCGTCGCGTCGATTGCGCGACGACGATGAAACGCCTCGCACTACTGCTCGTTCTCTGTTGTCCGCTGTTGGGACAACCGACGCGCGGCGGCGCGCTGCCGGAACCGCTGCCGCTGTTTCCGACGGACAACTGGTGGAACGCCGACATCAGCAACGCGCCTGTCGATCCGAACAGCGCGGCGTTCCTCAATTTCATCGGCGCATCAAAAGGGATGCACCCCGATTTCGGCGGCGATAGCGGGGATGCCGAGGCGCCGATCTATGGGATCCCATACGTTACGGTGTCGGGAACGCAGCCTCTCGTCCCGGTGACGTTCGTCGAGTATGACGATGAGAGCGACATCGGCGCGCCGGGTCGTCCGCCGGGCTATCCGATTCCGGAAGAAGCGAAGACGCAGCAGAAGTGGATCGAAGGCGGGCTCGCGGGCAATGCGAATGCGGATGGCGATCGTCACATGCTGATCGTCGATCGCGATCATCGCATTCTCTACGAGCTCTATCACCTGCGCCGGACCGGCTCGCGATGGGAAGCGGGATCGGGCGCGACGTTTCCGCTCGATTCGAATACGCGACGTCCGGAGGGTTGGACGAGCGCGGATGCGGCGGGACTGGCGATTCTTCCGGGTCTCGTGCGCTACGACGAAGTGTTCGGTGTCGATCCGATTCGTCATGCGTTTCGCGTGACGGTGCGCAGCACGAATGGTTACGTGTTTCCGGCTTCACATCGCGCCGGCAATACGAATGGTGCGTTGCCGATGGGCGCGCGGTTGCGGTTGAAGGCGAGTGTGAACATCGATGGCTATCCGCCCGAGGTGCGCAAGGTGTTTCAAGCGATGAAGACGTACGGACTCATCGTCGCGGACAACGGAACGGATCTGTACGTGAGCGGTGCGCATGACACGCGCTGGGATAACGATGTGCTGAATCCCGCGTTCGCTGCGATTCGCGCGCGCGATTTTGAAGTGGTGCAGTTGGGGTGGAAGCCGGAGGAACGCGGAGTGAGACGAAGGGCCGTGAGGCACTGAAGTTTCTTTCGTGCACATCGCCGCGTCCAATCCGGCATGCAGTCACAAACGCGCACTCTGACGCTCACGGCCGCGGTGATCCTCGCGTCGATCGCCGCGTTCTTTCTCTTCGCTGCACCACAAAACAAAACGAACACGCCGGCGCCAGCGCGCGAGCGCGTGGTCGCGCCGCCGGAATCGAAATCGCCGGCGCCACCGTCCGTCGCGCCGATCACGTTCGCCGATCCCGATGGACAGGAGCTGATCCTCGAAGAGATGACGGCACGCACGGCGATTCACGGAATGCTTTCGCTCACGGAGCTCGAGTTGCGATTCCGCAATCCGCAGTCGCGACGCATCGAAGGTCGCTTCACGTGCACGCTGCCGGCGAACGCGGCGATCAGTCGTTTCGCGAAGGAAGTGAACGGGCAGCTCATGGAAGGCGAGGTCGTGGAGCGGCTGCGCGCGAATCAGGTGTACGAGCAGTTCCTGCATCAGATGCGCGATCCCGCGCTGCTCGAGCAGGATCAGGGCAATCGTTTCTCCGCGCGCATCTTCCCGATCGAAGCGAACGCACCGGTGCGATTGCTGTTGTCGTACACGGCATTGCTGCCGATGCAGAACGCGTCGCGCACGTACACGCTGCCATTGCGCGGACTGCCGAAGATCAACAAGTTTACCTTCCGCGGCTTTGTCACGCCGGTGCCGGGCGAAGGCGTGCAGGGAACGATGTCGACGAGCAGCGCGCAGGTTTCGTCGTTCGAGGAAACGGATTGGACGCCGGATCGCGACATCACGATGTCGTGGAGTGCCGATCGCGATACGCCACGCGCACGCGTTCTGCGCTCGGGTGATTTCTATCTCGCGTCGTATCGCTTCGCGGAGGTGTCGCCAGCGCAAGGACACACGCGTTCGGGCAATTGGATCTTTTACGTCGACACGTCGGCGTCATCCGCGGAAGGGGCGCCGCATCGCATTCGTGCGCTCGAGGAAGTGCTCGCGGCGCTTCCCGCGCGTGAGCCGGTGCAGGTGATCGCGTTCGATCAGGAGCTAACGACGCTCGCGAGTGGCAGTGCCTCTGAAGTTTCACGCACGATCGGTGAGAAGCTCCGCACGCGGCTCTTCCTCGGCGGCACGGACATCAGCGCGATGTTGCGTGATGCCGCGAAGCGGTTGAAGGATGATCCGTCGCGAACCGTTGTCATCGCGAGTGATCTCGTGGCGACGCTCGGCGCCGTCGAGTCGCATGAAGTGAAGGATGCGATCAACGCGTTGCCCGCAAACTCGACGGTGCATACGCTCATCCTCGGCAGTCGCGAAGATGCGCCGACCGCGAAGGCGGTGACGAATGGTCATGGCCGCGTGGTGCGCATCGGGTTCACGGAGTCGCTGACGTCGCGCGCTCGCGAGGCCGCGGAAGAATTGCGACGTCCGATCGGCGCAACGTTCGACATCAGGGACAACGCGGCCGAATGGATTTATCCGACGCACTTCGAAGATGTGCAGCCCGGCGATGAAGTGATCGCACTCGCGAAGGTGAAGCCGGGGCAGGAGCCGTCGCCGAATTTCGGCGTGAGCGTGACGCCGGCGCGACTCAGTGCATCGACATTCGCGCCATTGCTCGAGCGCGAGGCATATCGCGCGTATCTCGAATACCTCGGCGAGCGCGAAGCGAGCGAATCGAATGAATCGGTGCGACGCGCGCTCGCAACGGAGCAGGTTCGCGTCAGCACGGAACAACGCGTCGTGATTCCGCGCACGACGATGCTCGTGCTCGAAAGCGAGTGGGATTACCAGCGTTTTGGTCTCGATCGCCGCGCACTCGCCGCGATTCTCACGATCGACGCGGGCGGCATCGGTCGCATCGATCGCATGAATCACGAACGACAAGTGATCGTGCAGAACGTTCCGCCACCGCAGCAACCACGTCCGATTCCCATCACGAAGAGCGAACCGGCGCGTCGAATCAACCCGCAGTTTCGCGATGAACGCATCACCGTGACCGCGGAGGCGCCGATCGTTGATGTCGAAGCGACTGGTGCTGCCGCGTCGGTCGCACCGCAGGACTTGGTCCCGGCGTTTGAAGTCGCAACCGAGGAAGGTGTTGCAGGCGGAGTTGAAGGCGGCGTTGCCGGTGGAGTCGTTGGCGGAGTTGTTGACGGAGCCGCGAGTGTTGCGGAGGCGATTAACGTACCGGAACCGCAACCCGGCCGCGCACGCATCAACGAACGTGATGACGCGGCCTTGCGAGTTGGCGGTGAACGGCGTCGTGGCGTCGAAGCGAAGAAAGACTCGATCTCATGGATCAAGCAATCGCGTCCGCCGCGCTCGCGCATCAAGGAGCTCGAAGCGGAGCTCAATGCGAATCCGAAAGATCGCGCGTTGTACAACCAGCTCGGCGAGTTGCTCGCGGCGTATGACGAGTGGTCATCGCTGCGCCGTCTCGCGCTCGACTGGCAGCCATATGATCCCGAGAACCCGCAGGTGTACGAGCTTCTCGGCATGGCCGACGAGAATCTCGGCAACGCGAATGAAGCGGCGCGCGCGTACGCATCACTGATCGAGATCGCGCCCGCGAAAACAGAATTGCTGCAACGCGCCGGTCTGCTGCTCCTCGGTATTCATCGCGCCGAGATCGCCGAGACTCCGTTGCGTCGCGCGCTCGCGGCGCGTCCGGATCGTGTGAACGGCTATCGCCATCTCGCGCTGATGTTGTGGAGCGAAGGTCGTCATGAAGAAGCCGCCGGCGTTCTCGAATCGGCGACGCAACGCGAGTATCCGAACTGGTATCTCGATGTGAAACGCGTCGTGCGCGAAGAGCTGGGCTACGTGTATCGCGGCTGGATCGCGAAAGAACCATCGCGTCGCGGTGAGATCGTTGCGCGCGCTCGCGAGCACGACGTCGACATCGATCGTCGCGATGCATTGCGCGTCACGCTCGCGTGGGAAACGGATGCGAACGACGTCGATCTGCACGTCGTCGATCCCGCGGGCGAGGAAGCGTTCTACAGCCACAAGTCGACGCGATCGGGACTCGAGCTGTACCAGGACGTGACGCAGGGTCTCGGTCCCGAAGTGATTCGCACGTCGAAGACGACGAAAGGGAAGTACCACATCGGCGTGCGTTACTTCGCGGCCGGGCCGATGGGAATCAGCCGAGGCGTCGTGATCGTGATGCGCGGCGAAGACGTCGAAGTGCATCCGTTCCGATTGACGGAAGGCGGCGAAGACATTCGCTACGTGACCGCGATCGATTTGAAGGGATAGCGCATGAAGTGCGGTGGCGAAAGCGGTGGCTCGCGCCACCGCACTCCAAATCACTTCATCGTCGTGATGAACTTCGCGTCGATGCCGTGGATGCGCATCGAAACGAGTTTGTCGACCGGAACTTTCGAATATCCCGCCGCATCGAGCTCACGAATGAACTCGGGCGTCACGCGATGAATGCGCATCGCGACGAGATCGTCGGCGGGGATGTTCGTGTAGCCGAGGGTGCGCAACTCGGTGATGAACTCAGGGGTGACGCGATGAATGCGGAACGCGATGAGATCGTCGAACTTCAGATTGCGATAGCCGAGCTTCGCCATCTCCGCGGCGAACTGCGGCGTCGCGCGATGAATGCTGCTGGATTGCAACTCATCGAGTGAGAGATTCGTCCAGCCGGCAGCGCGCATTTCCCGAATGTACTCCGGCGTCACGCGATGAATGCGCGAGGACACGAGCTCGTCGGCGCTGATGTTCTTGAATCCGAGGGCGCGCATTTCGCGGATGTATTCGGGCGTGATGTTGAAGATGCGCATCGACAAGTAATCATCGAGCGGCACTTTGTATCCCTCGGCGATCATCGACTTGATGAACGACGTCGACACATCGAGCAGCGCCAGCGTGAAGAGATCTTCATCCTCCGTGCGATCGTGGCGTTTGTGCTCGAGATCGAATTTCACGCCGAGCGCCTGCACCGCGGAGATGTAGTTGCGATTTGGCGTGAAGTCGAATTGTCCCGCGCCTTTGCCGTTGCGGAACGTTCCTTCGAACGCGAAGTTGCCTGCTTCGCGGCGCAACTCGAATCGCACCGGCGTCATGGTTGGCGCGTTGATCTGCGCCGCGGTGAGTCCGGTGAAGTCGGCAATGTTCATCGTGTTGCCGTTCTGATTCATGCGGCCGCGAGTGATGCTCATGTACAGACGTTCCGGACGTTTCTCATCCGGTGATGCGGTCCATGCGCCGTCGAGGACCGAGGCGAAAACCGTGGGTGCGAGCAGAGACACCGCGAGCATGAGCGTGGCGATACGCATCTTCGTTTCTCCTGGTTGTGAGGTTGAGCCACGGCGCTCGCGTGAATCGAGCGCCGTGGCGCGAGGCGGGTTATTTCTTCTTGTACTGATCCATCGAGCGGATGAAGTCGTCGTCGACTCCGGCCGCGGCGAGGCGCGTCAGCTCGCGCACGCTGAGATTCGTGTAACCCGCGTTCGCAAGCTTCTTCACGAACTCCGGCGTGACGCCGACCGCGCGCAAGCTCGTCGCATCTTTCGCGGTCTCGATCTTCACGCCGGCGCTCTTCATGTCGCGCACGTACTCGGGTGTGACGCCAACGGCGCGCAGTGACGTCGCTTCCTTCGCGGTTTCGATCGTGAATCCCGCATCGCGCATCTGACGCACGTACTCCGGAGTCACGCCCACCGCGCGAAGACTCGTCGCATCGCGTGCGCTCGTCATCTCGAATCCGGCGTTCTTCATGTCGCGCACGAATTCAGGCGTGACGCCAACGGCACGAAGACTCGTCGCGTCGCGCGCGCTCTTCACTTCGAATCCCATGCTGCGCATTTCTTTGATGAATTCGGGAGTGACACCGACTGCGCGCAGGCTCGTGGCTTCGCGCGGCGATTCAAGCTCGAGTCCTGCATTGCGCATTTCGCGCACGAACTCCGGAGTGACGCCGACGGCACCCATGCTGGTGACGTTGCGAAGCGTGAGGTCGGGGAAGACCGCGCGCATCTTGCTGACGTACTCCGGCGTGACGCCGGATGCGCGCAGCGAGATGAGGTCATCGACGGAGAGCTTGCCGTCGGCGCCGATCTCGCGATCGCCGCGATCGTCATCGCCGTCATCATTGAAGTCGAAATCGAGATTGCCATTCCACGCCATCGCGACCGGCACGTGCGGAGCGCGCGGCGACGGCGGAACCGG
>JBQCJC010000258.1:0-18555 GCA_051953135.1 Thermoanaerobaculia bacterium
ATGCGCTGGCAGTCGTACCGAGAGTGACAAGAAGGAGCGTGAGAAGAAGTCGTCGCATCGTTTTCATCCTGGACCGCGCGGCATTGTACTCCGATCAATCACGTCGACATCGGTGTCAGACGACACAAAAAATCCCCGCGCGTTGCGCGGGGATTTTCGAACGACGCGAATGCGCGCGGCTTACTGGAAGTAACCGGTGACGTCGATGATGACGTGCACGGAGCCAAAGTTGTTGTAGACCGAAAGGTCCTGTGCCGATGTCGAGACGCCCACGATGATGCCGTTCGCGAGGGCGGGATCGCTCGCCTCGAAATTGATCATCGAAACGTTCGGACGCGAGCCACCGGACGGCCACACCGCGAGCCAGCTCGGCGCCGTCGCCTGCGTCACGGTGACGTTGAGTGAAACCGCCTTCGCGGTGGTCGGAACGCCGCACAAACCACGGACCTGAAAATTGCGCGTGGAGTTCGTCGTGAACGCGGGACCGCCATTCGTCGAGTTCGCATTACGCGTATCGACCAGGCGGCACGGCGAAAGCGGGTAGTACTGAAACGGACCGCTCTGCGCGAAAGCGCTGCCAGTCAGGATGAGAGCAGAAGCGAGAAGGGTCAATTGCATCAAGCGTCGCATTAGGGTTCACCTCATTGGAAATAGCCGGTCACATCGATGAGGAAGTGCTGGGCGGCAGTTCCGCCGTTGTAGATCGTCACCTGTCCTGCTCCCGACAACGTGAGAATTGAATTCGCGGCCCGAGTCTTCCCGGTCCGGTAACTGATGTTGCTAGTTCCTGGCCAGGAGATGCCAGTCGGGAAAAGCGCGAGCATGCCGTCGACAGTCGGCCCCACCGCCGTGACATTCGCGACGACCGATTTCGCACCACTAGGAATGCCACAAACACCGGTCATCTGGATCACGCGCGTCGACGTCGCGGGCAACGCGGGGCCACCGTATGGACCATTGGGCCAGCGTGTGTCGATGACACGACAAGGCGTAACGTTGTAGAGCGCGGCGCTCGTCGTCGGAGCAACCACGACCGTGATCGTGATCGTCGCGCTATCCACCGAGCCGCACGCATTCGTGGCGCGCACCCAGTAGCTCGTGGTGGTGGTCGGAGAGGCACTGATGGGGTTCCCGACTGCCGTCGGGGTGGAGGTGTTGCCGGACGTACCGACGTACCACTGGTACGTAACACCGCCGCCGCTCGCGGTCGCATTGAGCTCGACGCTGCTGCCTTGCGTAATGGCCAGAGATCCCGGCAACACAGACGTGAAGACAGGCGGCGTGCACGACGGCACGGTCACGCTGGCGGAGTCCGTCGATGCGCAGCCGTTCGAGCTCGTGCCGCGCACGCGCAGCGTGACGGGATTCGTTGTCGCGGTGAAGTTGATCGTGGTGCCGGTGGTCGATCCGTTGATCGTGCCGTTCGTGATCGTCCAGTCGTACGTGATGCCGCCGAGCGGCGAGACGACCGACGCATTCGCGCTGTTGCCCGCATTCACCGACGCAGGCGCGGAGATCGAGCGCGAGGCCGGCGTCACTGAGTCGATGTAGTTGACGATGCGATTCTTCATCAGCTCGCTGACCTCACCGGCTTTGCCAAAGAGGAAGCGGCTCTGTGAAGAACCGAGAAGGTGACAGTAGCTCATGACCGTCCCCTTCTCCGGCGGCGCGGTCTGCGTGCCGCTGTAGCAGCCGCCCTGACCGTTGTAGCACTCGTCGATGAAGTTGCGCGTCACGCCGTAGTTCGATTTGTCGGTCGCGGTGAGCGCGAAGCAGTGCGTGTGCGGTCCGTTGACGTTGTGACCAAGCTCGTGAGCGACGCCGAGCACCGGCCAGTAGTTCGATGCAGGCAATCCGTACTGCACGCCGCCAACGGTTGCATCCGGGTTCGGAACGGTGGTCGACGGATTGCCGAGGCCGAGGTAAACGTAGCCGCCGCCGTAGTGACCCTGGAACACTCCGCAGCCACCATCGGAGCAAAGAAAATCGCTCGTGCACGAGGCGCCGATCCATGCAACGCCCGCGGTCTGGCTCTTGCCGCTCATCAGGATGACCGACGAGCGTGGTCCGTTGAACGGACGCGTTCCCGAGTTGTGCCACAGGTCGCCGAGCTCCGCGAGCGCATGCGATGTCGAATACGTCTGCGTCGTGCCGTTCCACAAGCCGCTTTGTCCCGGCACGATGAGGAACGGATCCGATGCGGAGCTCTGCACGCGCGAGAACGTGATGACCAGATCGGTGCGGAGATCGCGTTTGTAGATCGTCGAGACCGCACCGACGACATTGCCGATGAACGTATTCACCGTCGTCGGATTCGAGCCCATGTCCTGATAGAGCTCGTAGTCGGTCTCAATCGCGAGATTGAGCGTGTATGTCGCGGTGCCGCTGAGCGTCCCTTCCGCGGCCACGGCGCCGAGGGAATCGGCGGTGAGCTTCGGAAGACCTTTCTTCGGAAGCATGTCGAAACGATCGATGTCGCAGGAGAAGCTGCCGTCGATCGGAAAATCATCGAGCGCATCCGCTTCATCGATCGTCACTTCGTTCTTCGCGTTCGTGCGCATCTTGTAGCGCACCTCATCCGCGACGACGAGACCGTCGGTGGTGCCGTCATTTGCGACGGCCATGAAGACCATCGAATCCGGACTCCCATCGACCGTTCCTCGGTAGTAGCTCACGTTCGGACGCTCGAGTTTCGTGCGCGTGCCGTCGGCGTTGTCGACGACGAGCTCGGCATTCGGTGCCCAGACATCGAAGCGCTCGAGCTCGAACGTGCGTACGGTGTCGCCAACCGGAATGCGATCGAGTTGCACATGCGTACCGGCCGGCAGCGCCGCGCGAAGTTTGTTGAGCTCGCGCGCGTCGACGCGGCTTTGCATCGGCGCGGCGCTCAATGTCGCGGCAGTCAAAGAGAGAGAAAGTACCGCCACCAGGCGGAGCACTGCTGAATTCGTTTGCATTGTTCGAGAACCCACGGACCTTGCTTAGGGCTACAAATAACCCGTGGGATCACGAACCAACGTGATCCGGCTCACGCGCCGGACAAATTCATGGAGTTGTTTACGCGGTGTTCATTGGAAATATCCCGTCACGTCGATGATGAAATGCACAGCAGGCCCGGCGTTGTAAACCGCGAGGCGTCCCGATGCCGAAAGACGAATGACGGCGTTGTTGGCGCGCGTGTTGTTCGCGCGGTAGCTCAGCGTGCTCGTGTTCGGCGGCGCGCTGCCCGTGCCCGGATACACCACGAGTGTTCCGTTACCGCTCGGCGAAACCGCGGTGATATTGAACACGACCGCTTTCGCACCCGTGGGAACGCCGCACACTCCGGTGATCTGTACGAAACGCGCGCTACTCGCTGCCACCGGCGTCGATGAACGCGTATCGAGTGCGCGACATGGCGTCACGAGGTACAACCCCGACGCGGTCCCCGGCGCCAACCCCTCGGTACGCACCGTAATCGTCGCAGCGCTGCTGTTCGCCGTGCCGCACGAGTTCGACACACGCACCCAGTACGACGTCGTCGCACCTGGTTGCGCGGTGTCCGAAGCGCTCGTCGCACCGGGGATTGGATTCGACGTGTTTCCGCTCGCGCCGACATACCACTGATACGACAACGGCGTCGTTCCGCTCGCGGTCACACGCAACGTGACGCTCGCTCCCGGGTCGATCGTTTGCGATGACGGTTGCGTGGTGATGCTCGGCGGCGTGCACGCCGGTCCACACGTACCGCCCGGATACACCGACTCGGCCGCGTGCTGATCCCACGGCTGCAGCGTGTAGTTGTAGTTCGCACTGACGCTGGAGTTCATGATCGCGGCGGAGGTGCATTCTTCGCTCGCCGAGTTGCACGCACTGCCATCGAGATGACTTTGATTCGAGTGACGCCAGCCGATGCCGTGTCCGAGCTCGTGCGTCATCGCCGTCGCGAACGATGAATTCGATGCGGTGTAGCCGTTCTGAAAAACGACGTCGGCATCGGTGATGTTCAGCCACGACTGCGAGAGAAACGTGTGGCTGCCGGCGAACGAAAGAAACGTGATCGCGACCGTGCCCGCACCGGTCCACGAGCCGCTGATGCGCGACTGCGGGTCGTTGTATTCGACGACGTTCACGCCGTCATGATTCGCGGAGGCCGTCGCGCGTTGTCCGCCGTAGACGAGATTGATGAGCGACGCACAGTCGTTGTTCCACGCCGCGAGTCCGGTTTGAATCACGCTGACGCCGCCGTCTGATGCGTTCGCGATGTTCTGATCGCTGCGCTTGTAGAACGTGACGCCAGCGGACATGTTCGGCCAGCGGATCGGCTGGTTGTTCACGAAGTCCGTGTACGTTGCCGCGGGAAATGGTGCGGCGTTCGTCGTGACATTCAGCGGCGTCGTGTTGGAGCTCGGCTCGAGCGTGACGGTCGCGGCATCGACGAGATAGTCGCTCGCAACCTTCGCATCCCGTCGCCGCGCTTTTTGTTCGACGAACGTGAGGAATCCTTCTTCCTTGCGCACGGACTCGTGATGCACGCGTCCCGCGCGATCCCAGCCGACGACATTTTCCATGTCGCGCACAAGCAATCGCTCGCCGGCTGTCGACGTGACGAACTGGAATCGGCCTAACGTGAGATCCGTGGTCTGCCAGCGTCCGCGCTCATCGTGCGTGAGAAAGATGAGCACGTGCTCGCCCTGCTCGTAACGCGCCGCGCCCGGAACGATGAGTCCGCGCTGCTCTTCGATCACGCCGCCGGGCGAGACGATGGTCACGAGCTCGCCGCGCTTCGGTCCGCCTTTGATCGCGCGCTCGACGCGAATCTCGTAAAAGGTCTCGATGGTGTTGTTTTGTTCGCGGACGTAGGAACCTTCGACGGTTCCGGTCATGATTGCATTCGATTTCGCGACGAGCTCTTCATCGGTGGGAACGATGAACGACGTCGCCATCGCGCTTCCCGCTGCCAGCAACAACACGGTCATCGCGATGCTGAGTCTGTGATTCATGGGGATCCTCCACATCTCGTGCTTCGCCCAATGAAAAATCCGCGCCTGGTTATTTGCATCACATGGCACGCGCTTTTCAGATCGCGAGTCGCAGGAGAACCTCGATGAAACGCACCCTCGCCGTCCTGATCCTCACTCTCGCCGCGGTTGCTGCATTCGCCGACGACACGCCGATCGAGAAGCCGATTCGCTGGACCTGGATCGCGACGTCATGCGAAACGTGGAACTGCGCGGCCGCGGCGCTGGTGATGGCCGATGGCAACAAGTACGTGATGGTGTTGCCGACCGGACGCGAGGACAAACCGTGGATCGTGCTGCGGCGCATCGAAGAAGGTGCGATCGAGATTCCGGACGATGAGCCGTATTCGTGCAGCGTGTACAAAACCGTCGGCGATGCAGCGATCGAGTACGGCGTGATGGACACGTGTCACGAGCCGCTGATTCTCAATGTGCCGGACGGCCGCGCGGTCATCGCATCGCTGAAAGAGTGCGACGGCGGCAGTTCGAAGAAACGCGCGGTGCGATGACGCTACGCGCCGCGCGTGGCGGCCTCGCCCACACGCACCTCATTCACTTCTCTCGCCTCTTCGCCACCCGGCTTCTCCGCGACCGCGACAATGCTCAGACCTTTCTTCGGCTGACGCGGTTCCACGCGTCGCAGCAGCGGCACGAGCCAGTCGAAGATGCGCGATTGTCCCGCCGGGATGTGGCGTCGCTTCAACACACGACCATTGAGCCACCAGCCGATCCGACCAAAGACGTTGTGATAGTCGAGCTGACGAATCTCAAAACCGGTCGCGTGCAACGCGTCGCGCAATGAGTCTTTCGTGTAGCGACGGAAGTGACCGACCTGCTCGTCGAGCGTTCCGAACAACGCCTGATCCGCGGGTACGAACACGAGCAACCTTCCACCGGGAATCAGCACCTCGCGAAGATGCTCGAGCGCGATGCGATCGTTCTCGATGTGCTCGAGCACGTTGAGCATCACCACCGTGTCGAATCGATATTCGCTGAGCCGCTTCCAGTCTTCACTCTCGAGATCGAGTTTCTCGACGCGAATGGTCGGCAGGCGTCGAAAGCGATTTTGCAGAATGTGCAAATACGCCGATTCGACATCCGTGGCGACGATGAGCTCGCGGCCATACAGCAAGCGAGTCATGTTGCCGGTTCCGGATCCGACTTCAAGCACGCGTTTGCCGATGAATCCATCGAAGCGATCGAGAATCCAGCGGTTGTAATTCTTCAGCGCGGCCATGCGATCGAGCGAGAGAAAGCCCGACGGTTCGGAATCGCCTTTCTTCAGCAGGCCGAACTTGAGAATCGTCCAGACGGCGCTGCAGCCGTCTTTCCACGTGATCTTTTTTCCTTCCCAGTACTCACGGCCGTGATACGAGATCGGCACTTCGTAGATGCGATATCCGCGCTGTGCGATCTTCGCCGTGACTTCGGGCTCGAAGCCGAATCGATTCGATTCAATGCGAATCGACTGGATGACCTCGCGGCGAAAGACTTTGTAGCAGGTCTCCATGTCCGTGAGGTTGAGATTCGTGGTGATGTTCGAAAGCCACGTCAGTGCTTTGTTCCCGAGCGTGTGCCAGTAGAGCATCACGCGTCGCGGGTAGCCTTCGAAACGCGAGCCGTACACGACATCGGCGGCGCCATCGAGAATCGGCTGAATGAGCTTCGGATATTCAGCGGGCTCGTATTCGAGATCGGCGTCCTGCACGATCACGATCTCGCCGCGCGCTTCCTGAATCCCGCGACGCAGCGCCGCGCCTTTGCCCATGTTCGTTTCGTGGCGGAAATGACGAATCACCGGTTCCGATGCGGCGATCTGTCCCACGAGCGCGAACGATCCGTCAGTGGAACAGTCATCGACGACAATGATCTCTTTCGCGATCGGCACGGCGAGCACGCGACGCAGCAGTTCGGCGACAGTGCCCCGCTCGTTGTAGCAGGGCACGATCACGGACAGCAGCGGCGCGTTGGTTGTCATGATCGATTTCGCAGCCACGCCTGGAACATCAGGATCGTCCAGAGATGCTGCTGCCATTCGCGTCCGCCGGCGAGATGAGCGGTCCACGCGTGACGCACCTGCTTCACGTCGAAGAACCCTTCGCTCTGCATGCGTTGCGGATCGAGCAGCGATTCCGCCCAATCGCGCAGCGGACCGCGCAGCCAGTCGCCGATCGGAATCGCGAAGCCCATCTTCGGACGCTCGATCAAGGCATCGGGAACGTAGCGCGACAGCAGTCGGCGCAGAATCCATTTGCCTCTGCCATCGCGCATTTTGAGATCGAGCGGCAACGTCCACGCGAGCTCGACGAGACGATGATCGAGCAGCGGCTCGCGCGCTTCGAGACTCACAGCCATGCTCGCGCGATCGACTTTCACCAGCACGTCATCGACGAGATACGAGACCTGATCGAAATACATCATGCGCTCGGTGAGGTCATCGATGCGCGGCGCACGCGCGGGATCGTCGATTGCGATCGGCAGCGGCTTCGCGTTCGGAACGACGTCGTTCCATTGCGCGACCAGTCCGCGATACAGCGCGTCGGGATCGGACGCGTTCATCGCACGCGCGAGTTTGTGCAGACGCTCGCCAGTGCGCTCGCGCAATGCCGGAAGTCGTTTTGCGAACGGAGCCGCAACGCGATCCCATCCGCCGGCCGGAATGCTTTGCAGCATCGCGCTCGCCGCGGGTCGCAATGCGCGCGGAATGCGTTGCGCGCCACGCCACAAACGACGGCCGAGAAAGTAGCGGTTGTAGCCGCCGAACAACTCGTCGCCGCCATCACCGGAGAGACTCACGGTCACGTGTTCGCGTGCGAGTTTCGAAACGAGATACGTCGGGATTTGCGACGCATCGGCGAATGGTTCGTCGTAGATCTTCGGCAGCAGCGGAATGACGGCGCGCGCTTCGCCGGCGGTGACGATGAGCTCCGTGTGATCGGTGCCGAGGTGTTGTGCGACGCGGCGGGCGTAGCGCGCTTCGTCGTATTCGTCTTCCGCGAAGCCGATCGAGAACGTCTTCACCGGCGATGTGTTCGCGCGCTGCATCGCCGCGGTGACGAGCGATGAGTCGACGCCGCCGGAGAGGAACACGCCGAGGGGAACGTCCGAGACCATGCGCAGTCGCACGGCGTCGGAGACGAGCGCATCGAGTGTATCGAGTGCTTCGGTCTCGGTGCCGGTGAATGGATGCGCGCGTCCGCGCTCCGCCTGCTCGCGCACATCCCAGTAGCGTTTTGGTTCAGGGCGTTCGTTGCCGGGACGAATCGTGAGGATCGATCCGGGCAGCAGTTTCCACGTGTTGCGATAGATCGTGTACGGCGCGGGCACGTAGCCGTAGCGCGCGTAGAGCGCGACGACATCGCGATCGATTTCCGCGCGCATCTCGCGATGCGCAACGAGCGCTTTCAGTTCCGAGCCGAAGAGCACGGCGTTGCCCATGAGGGCGTAGTACAGCGGCTTCACTCCGGCGCGATCGCGCACGAGGCTGAGCGTGCGCTCTTTGCGATCCCACAATGCGATCGCGAACATGCCGATGAATCGCGAGACCGCGGCTTCGAGTCCCCACTGCTCGATCGCGGCGAGCATGACTTCGGTATCGGAATGTCCGCGCCATTGCGGCGCGGCACCGATTTGTTCGAGCTCGGCGCGCACGTCGAGATAGTTGTAGATCTCGCCGTTGTAAATGATCACGTAGCGGCCGCTCGCCGATTCCATCGGCTGGTGGCCCGCCGCGGTGAGATCGAGAATCGCCAGGCGGCGGAAGGAGAGGATCAGTCCCGACGCTTCGTCAACAAATTGACCAGAATCGTCAGGCCCGCGATGCACGAGGCACGTGCCGATGGCCTGCGCCGCGGAGCGCAGTTCATCCGCACCACGCCCGGTTCGAAAGTACGCTCCGGCGATTCCGCACACGAGCGCTTTGTATCACGTCACTGAGACATCGCGAGGAAGCGCTGAGCCGCGCTTGCGATCTCCGCGGCGCGATCATCACGATCGGCAATCCCCGACTGGCGTGCGACCGCGCGATACGCGCTGACGTTCGCGCCATCGATGAGATGTTTCACGCGCGCCGCGGCGTAGGCGCGCGACACGTTTCGGAAGACATTGCACTCGCGCATCTTTTTCCGAGCGCTCTTTGCATTCACCGTGCTCGGAACGACATCGTCGGGACGCCCCGGAAGAATGCCGCCGCTCGGCGCTGCGGCCGCAACTACCGTCGTCACTTCCTCCGCGCTCACAACGTCCGGACCGCTCCCAAAGACACGATCGATGACGTACGCACCAAACGTGCTATGGAACTCCGACATCTTCCAGCCCTGCAACGCGTACGTGGACGCCGGCGTTGCTTCGCGCGTCGTCATGACCGCGCCCGCGTCCGTGGTCAAAAATTGCGGAGCGCCGTTTGCGTCACGCGTAAAAATGACCGGCCGCGCGTAGAAGGCGTCGAAGTAGAGCCAGTCATTGCGCTCCTTCGACCAGACTCGGCCCACCGTGTGCGGCGATGGTTTGCCATTCGGCAGATACAACGCAACGAGCTCGGCTTTCTCGAAACGATGCGCGCCCATGCGACAGATCGTTGCGTTGATCTGATCGCAATAGCCAACGCCGGAGAGAAACGCCGGCCAGAGCGCCGTCGAATGTCGAATGTCGCCCCAGTCCCGCGGACTCAGGATCATTCCGCGAACTTCGGCCATCATGCGGCCAAGGACAACATCATCGCTGCCGCCACCTTGCAGCGCACGCTCCGCCAGGATGTCAGCGACCGCAACGTTGATGTAGACGCGCACCAGTTGCTTCGTCGCCTTACGAATTCGCGATTCGTCGGCTTTGGGGCCTTCCAAGAGCATCGGCGCCGACGCGACGATCAGCCGGCGCAGCAGTGGTTTCGGCGGTGGAACGAAAAACACCGCGACGGCAAAACCTGCGAGCAGGACGAATGCGATCGAAACAATCTGACGACGACGGGAAGACAACATATGGGACCCAATATAAATCACTCTTCGATCATGGAAAGCAAATATCGCCCGTACGTACTGTTACCTAGCGGCTTGGCAAGCGTGCGGACCTGATCCGCATCGATTGCTCCCATGTGATAGGCAACCTCTTCGGGACAGGCGATCTTCAAGCCCTGTCGCAACTCGACGGCACCGACGAAGTTTGCGGCACCGAGCAGCGATTCCTGCGTGCCGGTGTCGAACCACGCGTAGCCGCGGCCGAGTTGCTCCACGTGCAAACTTCCGCGCTCGAGGTAAATGCGATTCACGTCCGTGATCTCCAGCTCGCCACGTTTGGACGGCGGAAGTTTCGCGGCGATGTCGGCAACCTGCTGGTCATAGAAGTAGAGGCCGGTGACGGCGAAGTTCGACTTCGGCTCTTTCGGTTTCTCTTCGATCGACAACGCACGTCCTTCCGGTCCTATCTCTACGACGCCGTAACGCTCCGGATCGTGTACACGATAGGCAAAAACTGTTGCACCGTCCTGGCGTTGCGCGGCGCGCTGCAGGGTTTCGGTGAGGCCGTGGCCGTAGAAGATGTTGTCGCCGAGGATGAGACAGGAGGGATCGTCGCCGACGAAATCGCGGCCGACGATGAATGCATCGGCGAGTCCGCGCGGCGATTCCTGCACCGCGTACTGAATCTTCATCCCCCACTGACTGCCGTCGCCGAGGAGCTTCTGGAAGAGCGACTGATCCTGCGGCGTGGTAATGACGAGAAACTCGCGAATCCCCGCGAGCATCAGCGTGGTCAGCGGGTAATACACCCTCGGTTTGTCATAAACCGGACGGAGCTGTTTCGAAACGACGGAAGTGACGGGATACAGGCGGGTTCCGGAGCCGCCCGCGAGAATGAGTCCTTTACGCATGCGGCGCGGATTGTATGCGCTCCGGCGCTACGACTCGAAAATCCCGTTTTCCAGCGCCCACGCGTACGTCGCGCGCAATCCGTCGCGTAATGAAATGCGATGCGACCATCCGAGCGCATGAATGCGCGAGACGTCGAGCAACTTGCGCGGCGTGCCGTCGGGCTTCGAGGCGTCGAACACGATGCGTCCCGAATAGCCAACTGTTTCGGCGATGCGCTCCGCGAGCTCCGCGATCGTGCAATCGAGTCCCGTTCCGATGTTAAGAAATTGCGGATCGTCGTAGCGCTGCATCAGCAAATACAACGCGTCGGCGAGATCATCGGAATGGAGGAACTCGCGCCGAGGCCGGCCACTCCCCCACACCACGACTTCCGGCGCGTGTTCTTTTTGCGCGTCATGAAAACGCCGCAAGAGACCAGGGATGACGTGCGAGCCGAGGGGATCGAAGTTGTCGCCGGGACCATAGAGATTCGTCGGCATCGCCGAGATGAATCGTTTGCCGTGCTCGCGAAAGGCATACTCGCACAACTTGAGACCGGCGATCTTCGCGATTGCATACGCCTCGTTCGTCGGCTCCAGCGCTCCCGTCAGCAGCGAGTCTTCCGACAGCGGCTGCTGCGCGTCGCGCGGATAGATGCACGAGCTGCCGAGAAACAGCAGCTTCTCGACTTTGTGCTCCGCCGCGGCATGAATCACGTTCATCGCCAGGATCGTGTTTTCGTAGAGGAAACGCGTGAGCTGCGTCGAGTTCGCATGAATGCCGCCGACCGTCGCCGCGGCGATGAATGCGTAGTCGATGCGCTCGCGTGCGAAGAACTCGTGCACCGCGCGCTGATCGAGCAGGTCGAGCTCCGCGCGCGTGCGCAGCACGAGGTTCTCGTGCCCTTCGAGTTGCAGCTTGCGCACGATCGCCGAGCCGACCAGGCCGCGATGTCCCGCGACGTAGATTCGGCTCTCGCGATTCATTGCACTCCGTAGTACCTCTGAAACCACGCTACGAATTTCGCCACGCCTTCCTGCACGGTCGTGCGCGGACGAAATCCGACCGCTGCTTCGAGCTCGCTCACGTCAGCCATCGTCGACGGTACATCGCCCGGTTGGATCGGCAGCAGCTCGAGCTTCGCCTCTTTGCCAACGCTCGCTTCGATCGCTTTGATGAAGTCGAGCAGCGGCACGGGCCGGTTGTTGCCGATGTTGTAGACGCGATACGGCGCGGTGCTGGACGACGGATCGGGATGGTTCGCATCGAACGATGCATCCGGTGTCGCAGGCCGATCGAGCGTGCGCACGACGCCTTCGACGACGTCATCGACGTACGTGAAGTCGCGAATCATCTTGCCGTGGTTGTACACCGGGATCGGCTCGCCCGCGATGATGCCGCGCGTGAATTTGAAGATGGCCATGTCGGGCCGTCCCCACGGTCCGTACACGGTGAAGAAGCGCAGCCCCGTGACCGGGATTCGATACAGATGCGCGTACGTGTGCGCCATCAGCTCGTTCGCTTTCTTCGTCGCGGCGTAGAGCGTGATCGGATGATCGACGTTGTGATGCTCGGAGAACGGCTGCTGCGTGTTCATGCCGTAGACGGAGCTCGTCGATGCAAAGACGAGATGCTCGACGCCGTGATGGCGGCAGCCTTCGAGGATGTTGAGGAATCCGATGAGATTGCTGTCCGCGTACGCATGCGGATTCTGCAACGAATACCGCACGCCGGCCTGCGCGGCGAGATGCACGACGCGTTTTGGTTTGTGCGTCGCGAACAATTCTTCCATCGCCGCGCGATCGCCGACGTTCGCTTTGACGAACGTGAAGTTCTCGAATGGCGCGAGCTCGCGAAGCCGTGCTTCTTTCAGCGAGACTTCGTAGTAGTCGTTGAGGTTGTCGATGCCGACGACGCGATCGCCGCGCTCGAGCAATGCACGAGCAACGTGATAGCCAATGAAGCCGGCGGCGCCGGTCACGAGGATGCTGGGTTGGGACGCACTCATCAAAAGGCCGCGTATTAGAGCATAGACGGCGAAGGCTCTGTCATTCCGGATGACACGGGGCGCGCTGCCGGTCGTACCGGCCCTATAATCATAAAGCCCGGAGCCCATCTACCCCTTTGGCCACTCACGATCATCCTCTCGCTGCGCCACTCGTGCGCACGCAGGCCGCGCGCGTCGCCGCCCTGTTCCTCCTTCACGCCATGGTGTTCGTGTCGTGCTATGCACTGGCGTGGCAGGTGCGATTCGAATTCGCGATCGGGTCCGAGTTCGACACGCTGATGCTCGGAAGTTTCCCGGTTGTCGTCGGCGTCCAACTGCTCGCGGGCATGCTGTTCTCGCTGTATGGCGGATGGTGGCGTTACGTCGGCATCACCGATGTCGTGCGACTCGTGGCCAGTCTCACCACCGCGCTCGCGGTGCTGGTGTCGGCGTGGTACCTCACCGACTTCATCGATCTTCCGCACGATCACTTCAAACCGCCGCGCGGTGTTTTGCTGATCGACTGGTCGTTCGCATTGCTAATGTTGTTCGGCGCACGCGTCGCGGTCCGCCTCGGGCGCGATCGCATGCGCGGCGCGACGACGGAAGGCGTGTCGCGCGTACTGATCATCGGCGCGGGCGATTCCGGCGAAACGCTCGCGCGCGAGATCGAGCATCGTCCGCAGATCGGAATGAAGGTCGTCGGCTTCGTCGACGATGAGCGCGTGAAGTTCGGCGCGCGCATTCGCGGCATTCGCGTGTTCGGTCCGATCTCGACGATCGCGGCGATTGCCGATGCAACGGGCGCGGAAGAAGCGTTGATTGCGATTCCGAGCGCAACCGGCGAGCGAATTCGCGAAATCATTCATCACCTTTCGTCAGCGGATTTGAAATTCAAAACGGTTCCGGGAATCGATCAACTCGTGAGCGGCGATGTGCACGTGACGCAACTGCGGCCCGTGAATGTCGAAGACATGCTGCGTCGCGGTCGCATCGAATTGCCGGGCGATCCGGTGCGCAAACTGTTCGGCGGGAAGCGCGTGCTGATCACGGGCGCGGGCGGCACGATCGGCGCGGAGCTGGCGATGCAGATCGCGAAGCTCGATCCCGCGCGGCTCGCATTGGTCGAGCGATCAGAGTACGCGCTGTACGAAGTGCGGCGGCGTCTCGAGCGCGATGTGCCGTGGGTGTCGAACATCAGCGCGAATCTGCTCGATATCTGCGATGCCGATTTGTTCGATGAGCTGCTCGAGCGCGAGCAGCCGGAGGTGATTCTTCATTCGGCCGCGCACAAGCATGTGCCGCTGGGCGAGGAGAATCCGGCGGAGTATCTGCGCAACAACACGCTCGCGACGCGCTCGATCGCGGAGCTCGCCGCGCAGCGTGGTGTCGAGCGGTTCGTATTGATCTCGACGGACAAGGCGATCAATCCAACGAGTGTGATGGGCGCGAGCACACGCGCGGCGGAGATTCTGCTGCTCGACATCGCACGTCGCACGCAGATGAAGACGACGGCGGTTCGCTTCGGCAATGTGATCGGTTCGTCGGGCAGCGTGATTCCGCTGTTTCTCGAACAGATCGAGAGCGGCGGTCCGGTGACGGTGACGCATCCGGAAGTGACGCGGTATTTCATCCGCACGAGCGAAGCCATCTCCCTGGTCCTCCAGGCCGCCACCCTCGGCACCGCCGGTCAGATCTTCATGCTCGACATGGGCGAACCGGTGAAGATCCTCGAGCTCGCGCGCGATCTCATTCAGGTCTCGAATCGAGGCATCGACATTCCGATCAAATTCATCGGTCTGCGTCCCGGCGAGAAACTCGTCGAAGAGATTCGTCTCGACAGCGAGTCGGCGCATCCGACGATGCATCCGCAGATCGTCGTGACGGAAGCGGCGCAGCCGGATGCATCCCATGTCGATGCGTGGCTGCGACGCGCATCGGTGATTCGGGATCGTGATGCTGCGATCACAGCACTGCGCCAGATCGTGACGGAGTATCAGCCCCGCGCGGCAGAGATCGTGCCGCTGCGATTAGCGTCCGAAGACAGTGCGCAGGATGAGGCGCAGGTCCGTCAGCAGCGTGCGTGAGCGCTCATAGTCGAGATCGAGCTTCAGCTTCGCGGGCATGATCACGTCGATGTACTGCTGCTCGCTCGTAAGCAACTGTTCCTCGTTGCGATACGCGAACGACGCGGCGCTGGTGATGCCGGGACGCACATCGAGAATGCGACGCTGCTCCGCGTCGTACATCGCGACGTAACGCGGATCCTCGGGACGCGGGCCGACGAGACTCATCTCTCCGCGCAGAACGTTGATGAGCTGCGGCAATTCATCGAGTTTCGTGCGACGCAACATGCGGCCGACGCGAGTGACGCGCGCGTCGTTCTGCATCGTGAGCGCGGCGCCGGATGCAGCGACGGTCATGCTGCGAAACTTCAGCATCGCGAACTCACGCCCGTGCAAGCCAACGCGACGCGCGCGATAGAACACCGGCGGACGCACGACGATCGCGATGAGAACGAACAGCGGCGAGAGGACGAGCAAGCCGATCGACGACGCGACGATGTCGACGACGCGCCTCATGCGAATGCGCGCGCGACGTCGCGAATCGCGTCGATCACGCTCTCCACGTCTTCATCCGTCATCTTCGAATAGATCGGCAGCGAGACTTCGCGCAGATATTCGCCGTACGCGATCGGGAACGACTCCGGCGTGAAGCCGTAGAGATCGCGGTAGTACGGCTGCACGTGCAGCGGGATGAAGTGCACGCTCGTGCCGATGTTGCGCGCTTTCAATTCGGCGATGAATGCGGCGCGATCGATACGCCAGCGATCGAGTTGCAGGCGAAGCATGTAGAGATGCCACGCGTGTCCGTTCGCGCGTTGCGGAAGTTCGAACAAATCACCAGCGAATGCTTCGTCGTACCGCTTCGCGATTTCTTCGCGACGCGCGCGCATCGCTTCGGCGCGCTCGAGTTGTGCGAGACCTAACGCGGATGCAATGTCGGTGAGGTTGTATTTGAAGCCCGGCGCGATGACGTCGTACGCCCAGCTTCCTTCCGCGGTGTAGCGCTTCCACGCATCGCGACTGATGCCGTGCAGCGACATGATGCGCGCTCGCTCGGCGTGCGCATCATCATCCGTGCAGAGCATGCCTCCCTCGCCTGTCGCGATCGTTTTCGTCGCGTAAAAACTGAAGCACGTGAAGTCGCCGATCGATCCGATCGTGCGGCCGTTGTACGTCGAAGGAAATGCGTGCGCGGCGTCTTCGATGATCGGGATGTTCAGCGCATGCAACGCGTCGAGATCGCACGCCAGTCCCGCGATGTGCACGGGGATGATCGCTTTCGTTTTCTCGGTGATCGCGTCGCGCACGAGTGCGGGATCGATATTGAACGTGCGGCGATCGACGTCCACGAACACCGGCGTCGCACCGAAGTAGCGAATCACTTCCGCGGATGCCGCGAATGTGTACGGCGTGGTGATCACTTCATCACCCGCGCGCACGCCTGCCGCTTCGAGCGCGAGATGCAGCGCGGCGGTGCACGAGTTCACGGCGATCGCGTGCTTCGCGTTCACCGCGTTCGCGAATGCAGCTTCGAACGCTTTCGTCTTCGGACCGGTGGTGATCCAGCCGCTCGCGAGCACGTCGCGCACGGCGAGTTGTTCGGCCTCGCCGTAATCGGGCAATGCGAACGGGAGAAAGGTGGACCGGGTCATCGACGCGGCGGAAGTGTCTCACACGCGGCGCGCCACAATTCTCCGATTCGCACGAGGCGATGTCCGTTGCGGCGCAGGCTCCGGTACGACGCGAAGTCCGGATGCGAGCGATACGTGCGTTCGCCGTGCATCGGCGTGCCTTCGTCTTTCGCGAGCGCGCGCGTGACCGCATTCGCGAGCAACGGTGCGCCGGCGTTTGCGAGTCGCGTGAAGAGCGCGAATGTGGAGTCACGTTTCTCGATCTCGACTTCGGCGACGCCGAGGATGTTGCAGGCGTCGACCTTCGGCGTCATGACGTGCACGGTGATGCCGGTGCGCGATTCGTTTTCGGCGAGCACCCAGTAATACGGCGCGAGTCCGCAATAGCGCGGCAGCAGCGACGAATGAATGTTGATGCCGCCGTTCGCAAGCAAACGCGCGGGAATGATTTGCGGGCACGAAACGGAGACGACGAGATCGGCGTCGAGTGATTCGATGTCGTGCACCGACACGCGCTCTTCGATCGGAATGTCGTACTGCCGCGCGAGTTGCTGCACGCCATTGCGCGCGGCAAGCACGCTGACGATTTTGAACACGAGATACGGCCACGTCGTCACGCGTGCGAGCCAGCGCAGCGCGGCGAATCCGCGACGGCCTTTGTAGTCGCCGGTGATGATGATGATCTTCGCGATCTCGTTCGCGCGCTCGGCAACGAGTTGCGTGAGAATCAATCGCGCGAAGCGATTGCCGTTTGTGAGGATGACGATCATTCGAGCAGCCTCACAATTTTCATCAAACACGCATCGCGTGAGAACTCACGCAGCACGTACTCGCGGCCGCCACCTTCGCGCGTGTTGCGAATGGCATCGGCGATGTTGTCCTGCACGGTGATGCCCGCGCGCGATTCGCGAATCACGCGCGCGATCTCCGAATCGCGCGGCGCGATCGCGAGGATTGGCTTGTCCATCTGCAGGTACGTGAGCAGCTTCGAGGGAACGGAGACGAAGCTTTGTTCGCCGAGCGTCGGCAATGCGAGCAAGGCCGCGGCGGAGAGTACGGCCGTGGTCATCGACAACAGCCACGGATCCTGAAAGTGGACGCGCTCGTGCGCGATCGCACGACACGCATCGACACGCGGACCACTCCCCGCGATCAACAAATGCACGTCGAGCTCGCGCGTCGCTTCGATGAGTTGTTCGACATTCGCCGCAACGCCGACGTTGCCGCCATACACGACGAGAAACGCATCGTCCGGAATGCCGCGCTCGCGGCGATACGCGCGTCCGGATTCAGGATCGGGCGCGATGTCTTCGGTGATCCAGTTCGGAATGACGTGCACGTTCGCGGCGCCACGATCGCGCTCATAGATCTCGGCGAAGCCGCGCGAGAGCACGATCACGGCGCGCGCGCGTTTCGCGATCCAGCGATCGATGCCGCGTAACAACGCGCCGACGATGCGCGCGCCGCGACGTCGTTGCACGAGCAGCGACTCGGGATAGACGTCCTGCACGCTGACGACGAATGGTGTGTCGCCGAGGACGAATGCGGCGAGTGCGGTGGCGAAGAGCGGCCACGAGTTGAGGTACACGATGTCGGGCTTCGCGCGTCGCAGCGCGAGCGCGGAGGTGATGCCGAACGTGATGTTCTCGGCGAAGCGGCTCAGCAGCGTGGAGTGCTTGGAGAGCGACGACCAGCGTCGCTCGACATGAATGCCGTTCTCGTTTTTCACGTCGCGCCATTTGCGTGTGAAGCCTGCGTGGACGCGACCGGTGGGGCGATTGGGAAATGGGCAGATGACGGTGACGTCGTGGCCACGCCCGCGCATGGTGGTGGCGAGATCGAAGCTCGTGCGCGCGGAGACCGCGGGCTCGGGTGGGTAAACGCACGAGACGATCGCGAGTTTCATGGGAGCCTCCGCAACGCGTACGAGCGGAGCGCCGGCGCCTTCGCCGGCTGGAACGCGGGCGCCTCGCCCGCGTTGCTTCGCGCGTTGACGGCGGCGATGGCGCCGCCGGTCCAGCCGGCGAG
>JBQCJC010000259.1:0-9736 GCA_051953135.1 Thermoanaerobaculia bacterium
CCACTGGGGCTGTACTTCCACATGCCGTTCTGCAGAGTGCACTGCACGTACTGCCCGTTCGCGATTTCGACGGACCTGGCGTTGCAGGATGCGTATGTGGACGCGCTGATACGGGAGTCGGGAGAGACGAGGCTCGCTACCGTTGATTCTTCGGCGCTCCTGACTCCCGACTCCCGACTACCGACTACGGTCGACACCGTCTACCTCGGCGGCGGCACTCCGTCTCGCACTTCAATCGCGAATCTCGCGCGATTGTTCGATTCCATTCGAACAAATTACGACATCGCCGCGGACGCCGAGGTCTCGATGGAGGCGAATCCGGAAGATGTGACGCCGGAGGCGCTCGATGCATGGCGATCGATGGGAGTCAATCGATTATCAATTGGCGTGCAGTCGTTTCACGACGACGAGCTACGTGCGATCTCGCGCATTCACGACCGCGAGCGCGCGATCGAGGCCGTGTCGCTCGCGGCGCGCAGCGGAATCAAAACCAATCTCGATCTCATCCTCGGCCTGCCTCATCAAACACGCGAGTCCTTTTGCGAAACGCTCGATACCGCGATCGCGTTAGGCGCCGGACATCTCTCGCTGTACATGCTCGACCTCGAAGAAAAGACGCCGCTCGAAGTACAGGTCGCGCGCGGACGCGTGTCGCTGCCGGAGGATGACATCGTTGCGGATGCGTACATCGAGGCAATCGAGAGACTCGAACGCGCGGGATTGCATCAGTACGAGATCAGCAACTTCGCCCGCGATGGTGAAGAGTGTCTGCACAACCTGCGCTACTGGACGCGGCGCGAGTATCACGGCTTCGGTATCGCCGCGCATTCGTTCGTGAATGGCGAGCGCTTCGCGAACACGCGCGACATTCGCAAATACATCGAGACCGCGCCGAACGCGCGCGATTTCGAGGAACAGCTCGGCGACGATGAAGTGCGCCGCGAAACGATCTTCCTCAACCTCCGCCGCACGACGGGTATGTGCTATGAAGAGCTCCTGCGACTTTGCGGACAGGAGGGTGTTGTATGGACCGAGCGCGGACTTCAGGATGGATGGCTGAGACGGGTGGATGGACGGGTGTCGTTCACGCCTGCCGGATTTCTGCAAAGCAACGACTACATCTCGCAGCTCTTCTGATTTTGCTCGTCGCGCTGCCGCTCTGCGCGCAGAACAGCAACGACGACATCAGCTTCGATCCGACGATCACGCAGCAGGAGTTCCAAACGTTCTCGCGTCTCGTCGCGCAGGGCATTTACGCGTCGCCGGTCGAGCCCGCACGCGCGCGCGGCATTCTCGGCTTCGACATCGGGATCGCCGCGACTGCACTCCCGGTCGATACGAATGCGTCGTACTGGCAGAAAGCGGTGAACGACGATTTCACGGTAAGCGACTACGTCGCGGTGCCGCGCATCGTGGTGTCGAAGGGATTGTCGGTCGTGACCGTGTCGGCGTCGTATTCGAAAGTGCAGGACACGGACATCCAAGTGTTAGGCGGCGCGATCGACGTGCCGATCATCAACGGTGGTCTCATCAAACCGACGCTCGCGTTGCGCGGGTCGTATGCGCAATTGCAGGGCATCGACGAGTTCGAGCTGAAGACGTACGGCGTCGAGGTGTTTTTGTCGAAGGGATTCGGTCCGCTGACGCCGTACGCTGCAATTGGCCGCGCGCGCAGCGATGCGACGGGGCACATTCAGGATGTGATCACGGGCGTCGCGATTCCGCCGCTGCGCGATGAAGCGGATTCAACGCGCGTGACGGTGGGATTGAAGTTGTCGCTGCTGATTCCGAAGATCGTCGTGGAAGCGACGCAGGGTGAGGAGCGAAGCTATGCGGCCAAGGTGAGTTTCGGGTCGTAGAAAACCAAGGAGCGCCGGTGTCATCACCGGCTGGCCCGGCGACGTCTTCGTCGCCGTCAATCGACGGCGGTGCGGACACCGCCGGGCCAGCCGACGAAGACGTCGGCGCTCCTCATATTTACTTGCTTGTTTTCTTCTTCGCGGGTGCGGCGGCTTTCGCCGGTGCTGGTGCGTTGTTCACGGCGTTCTTGATCGCATCCATGGTGAACTGACCTTCGGGACCGAAGCCCATGATCTGTCCGTTCA
This sequence comes from Thermoanaerobaculia bacterium, assembly GCA_051953135.1. Taxonomy (GTDB): domain Bacteria; phylum Acidobacteriota; class Thermoanaerobaculia; order Gp7-AA8; family Gp7-AA8; genus QHVT01. Next base: position 2,106 of record JBQCJC010000259.1, read on the forward strand.
CGATAAACGTCGGCGTCGAGGCGATGCCCACCGAGAATGCGCGGCTGACCTGCTCGAGCAGCATCGAGCGCTCGTTCTTGTTCGTATAGATCGCGTTGATCGCGTTCCAGTCGACGTCTTGGTCTTCCATCCATTCCTTCAGCACGGCGTCGAAGTTGTTGCGCGCGCCGATCTGATCCTGGTTCTTGAAGACGTAGTCGACATACGCCCAGTACTTGTTCGGCGCCACGCGCTGCAGCGCACGCGCGCCCATCGCCGCCTGCACCGCCCAGTTGTGGTGCTCGAACAGCGGGAGGTCGAGGCGCACGTAATTCAGCTTGCTGAGATTCTTCTCGATGAACGGCTCGACTTTCGCGTGTGCATTCGCGCAGGTCGGGCACTGAAAGTCCGAAAGCTCGAGGATCTCGACCTTCGAGCTCGCGTTGCCGCGACGTGCACCGGCCGCCGCGCCAAGCGCTTCCTTCAGCACTTTCGCGGGATCGTTCGTGAGCGAGCCGCGGAAGCCGACGATCAGGAATCGCTCCGCGGAATCGACGAAGCCGAGGTACGAGAACGGACCGAACGGCGTCTGCGTCACGATGCTCACCGACTTCAATCCATCCGGCAGCGGGAACGGCGAGATGTTCGCGGTGACCGCTTTGCCGAGACGGTTACCCGTTTCCGCGGCGATGCGCGTCGCGACCGGACGGCCGTCGTTCGGAAGCTGGATGATCGAGCCGATCACGACCTGCTGCGATTTCTTCGAGTAGATCATGTACTTCTTCGTGCCGCAGTACTGATCGCTCGAACGCACGGTCACGGTGTAGATGCTGAAGCCGGCCGGCGAGGAGCCGGGCTGCGCTTCGACGACGACATTGCCGTCCGGGCAGCGCGGCAGAACTTTTTCCGCGTACGCCTTGAGCGGCGCGTTGGGGTCGACACTCTGCGCGCCGGCGTTCAATCCGACGAACGTGCCGGCCAGCAGTGTGGCCACGAGAAGAGCTCGATTCATTCGCATCATGATCATTGCGTCGCGTTAACAGTGCGATAGCCGTGTTCAATCCACGACCGGACTCCGCCGGAAACGTGGACGACGTTCCGAAAGCCGGCCAGGACGAGAAGACGCGCGGCGAGGCTGCCATCGGAATCCGCATCGCCGTAGACGAGTACGGTCTCGTTCTGATACGGCAGCAGCTCGGGCAACTGGCGTTCGATCGAATCGAACGGCGCGTTCAGCGCGCCCGCGATATGTCCGTCCGGACCGCGATACGCGGTCGTCGGACGCACGTCGAGAATCACGACTTGTCGCGAGTCGAGAATCATCTCGTTCGCGATCATCGGAGAGACTTCGGCGTAACCGCCCGGCGTCATGCTCACGCCGACCGTTTTGCAACCGGCGAGCGCTACGCAGAGCGTCGCACCGACAATTGCCTTTCTCCAGTTCATAAGACCTCCAGTTCGAACTCCGCGCGCACTTCGCCGGCGTCTGTACCCGCGTGATTCTTCACGATGTTGTTGCGATACGGCTCGAGCTCAGGTCGTGCATCGAGATCGATGCCGAGAAGCTCGAGCACTCGCAGAATCGCGGGATTGCGGCCGCGATCCATCGAGCCGTCGTCGATTTTCAATGCAATGCCGATCGAGCCCGCATCATCGGCGAGCGGCAGTCGCGCGGTCAATTCACGCGCGAGACTCGGCGCGAGCGCCATCGCGTAAAACCCTTCCGCGCCTTCCTTGCCGAGCAACTCGCCGTCGAACGCCGACATCAGCGGCGTGGTCATGCTCCAGTTGCCCGCGACGTAATGCGGATGCGAGGTCATCGCGGATACGACGCGCGAGGTGCTCTCCGCGTATTGCTCGATCGCGCCGCTCATGAGTCGCGCATACGCGTACGCGGCGCGATGGAGGGAGAGAAAGAACGCCGGAACGCCGCATCCATCGATGGCCGCGGGGATGTCTTCCGGCAGCACATCCGCGAAATCGGCGAGTGTCGTTCGCATCAACTTCTGTAACGGATGATCGGCTTCGATGTAGCCCGCCGATGCAACATCCATCACCTGCGTCGCGAGCAACATGCCCGCGTGTTTGCCGGAGCAGTTGTTGTGCAGCGCCGAAGGGGTTTCGCCCGCGGCACGAAGGTCGGCCGCTGATTTTTCATCGAGTGGCCAGTGTGCGCCGCAGCGCAGGTCTTCTTCGTCGAGCTCGCCTTTGCGCAGCAGCGCCGCGGCGAGTGCGACATGCACGGGCTCACCACCATGCGACGCACACGTCAGCGCAATCTCCTCGGCGGTGAGCTCGAACTCGTCGAGCCCACCATACTCGAGCAACGGAATCGCCTGAAATGGTTTCGCCGCGGAGCGGAGACACGCGCGCAGATTGGGATCGCCGGCATAGGCGAGCAGCGTGCCGCGCGCATCGACGATCGCGATCGATCCGTGATGCGCGGATTCGAGGTGCCCACCGCGGTAGACGCGGGTGAGGGGAACGGACATGAGCCGTCAGTCTAACGCCTGGCGGGATTGAGGATTGAGGATGGAGAATTGAGGATTAAACGCGTTCGTGGCGGAGCCAATCCTCAATCCTCAATTCCCAATCCTCAATCCCGCGTCAGCGGCTACGCCGTCGCGGTCGTGCTTTCCGCGCTGATCGCCTCTTCCTCGCTGTTGTAGATCTTGAAGACCGCATCGAGCTTCGCGAGCTTGAGCAGTTTCTGAATGCGCTCCGACGGGTTGACGAGGATGAGCTTGCGATTCTGATTCGTGAACTTGCCGAGATATCCGACCAGCTCACCGATGCCCGTCGAGTCGATGTAGTCGATCTTCGTGAAGTCGATGATGACGTTCGTGCTTTCGTTCTTCAGCACGTTCTCGAGCGCGGACGAAAAGAACTCGGCGCTTTCTCCGAGCTTGATCAGCCCTTCGACAGAAAGAATGGTGAAGTTTTCCGTATGCTTCTTTTCTACGATCACAACCGACCTCCGAACCGAATCATAGGTCGTGAAGCAAACGGAGGGCCACAACCGAGTTCATCCCTCCAAAGCCGAACGAGTTGCTGAGAAACGTGCGCGCTTTTGTCTCGCGCGGTGCGTTCGGAACGTAGTCGAGATCGCACGCGGGATCGGGCGTTTGCAGGTTCAGCGTCGGCGGCAGGAAGCCAGCGCGCAGCGCAAGAATCGAGCACGCGACTTCGATCGCGCCCGAGGCTCCCATCGCATGGCCGTGCATCGATTTCGTCGAGCTCACCGGCACGTTGTCGCCGAAGACAGTCTTGATTGCAGTCGTCTCCGTCGGATCGTTCGCGCGTGTGCCAGTGCCGTGCGCGTTGATGTACTCGATGTCATTCGGGTCGAGTCCCGCGTCTTTCACCGCGAGCGCCATCGCGCGTGCCGCGCCGTCCGCCGATGGATCGGTGACATGACCGGCATCGCTCGTCGCACCGAATCCCGCGAGCTCCGCGAGAATGTTCGCGCCGCGACGTTCCGCGTTCTCGAATGATTCGAGGACGAATACCGCCGCGCCTTCCGCGAGCACCAGGCCTTTGCGATCCGCGCTGAACGGACGGCATGCGGCCTCGGGATGTTCGTTGTCGATCGCGAGCACGCGCAGCACTTCCCACGCTTTCACGATGCCGTAGGTGAGTGGCGCGTCGGCGCCGCCCGCGAGCATCGCGTCGGCTTGTCCGAAACGAATCGCATGTGCGGCCACTCCTAACGCGTGCGCGCTCGAGGAGCATGCGGACACGGTCGCGTACGCGATGCCTTTCGCGTTGTGCTTCGCCGAGACCGCGGCTGCCGCGGCGTTGTACATCGCCATCGGAATGCCCATCGGAACGGGACGCGCGTTCTCGGCGTAGAGGCGCCGATAGTTGGTGTCGGACGTTTCGCATCCGCCGAGGCCGGTGCCAATGATCGTGCCGAGCCGCTCGGGATCGACGCCTAGGACGCCCGCTTGGGACAACGCTTCGTCCGCGGCGATCAACGCGAGACGTGAGAAACGATCATGACCGCGATGCTCATCCCCGAGATCGACCGGCACTTCACCGGCGATGCGGCAATTGAGTGTGGAGGAATCGAAGTTCGTGATCGTGCGAATGCCGCTGCGCGCGTTACGAAGAGCGTCGAGTGCGGCATCGCATCCGCGGCCAAAGGGTGAGATGAGACCGATGCCAGTGATGGCGACACGGATCATCGTCGCTGCGCTCCGATGATCTCAGGGCCGAGGGCCAGGGGCCGAGGGCCGAGGGATTGCTTCGCCGATTATGCCGAGTTGTGGCCCGAGCGAAGCGGCCCTCGGCCCTCGGCCCCTGGCCCTTTCATCTCATGTCCCCACTAAATCCTCGACGACCTGAATCATGTCTCCGAACGTCAGCATCGTTCGCGCGCGGTCATCCGGAATGGAGATGTGGAAGTGTTCTTCGATCGCGAACAGGATCGTCAGTGAATCGAGGGAATCGATGCCTGCTTCCGCGAGCGTCGTTTCCGGTTTCAGCAGATCCTCGGCGATGTTCTTTTCCTGCCGGACGATCTCGATGAGCTGTTGAGCGATTTCCTCACGCGCCACGCCCGTATGATAGATGCAATGTCCCGGCCGCAACGATTCGCGCTCGCCTACGCTGCACTCGCGCTCGTCTGCGCGGTGCTGTTCTTTGCGCTCGATCATGCCGAGGATCCTTCGAGGCCGACGGGGCGAATCCTTTCCAATGATGCGGGCGAACGCGCGCTCGCGATCGCGAAGCAGAGCGGCTATCACGACTACGAAGTCGTCCACGTCGGACGGGGACGAAAAGGCGAGGGCGCGAGCGAGAATCGCTGGATCGTGCTGCTCGACACTGTGCCTCACAGTGGAATGGAAAAGGCTGTGGTGGTTGAGCTTGATGAGGTGACAGGGGAGATCGTCCGGCTGCGCCGGCCGCAGCGATGAGAGATGAGCGATGAGCGATGAACCGCGCAGGCGAGAAACGCCGATTTTGATATGACGTCATGTCGACGAACGTGATTTCTCGCCAGCGCGGTTCATCACTCATCACTCATCACTCATCGCTCGTTTAAAATCCGCAGCTCCATGTCCCGTCCCGTGACCAGGCTCACCCCGATGCTGGAGCAGTATTTCGAGATCAAACGGCAGGTGCCGGATGCGATCCTCTTCTATCGTCTCGGCGATTTTTACGAGATGTTTTTCGAGGACGCGGAGAAAGCGGCGCCGTTGCTCGATCTCGTGCTGACCGCGCGGAACAAGGGACAGGAGTACGAGACGCCGATGTGCGGAGTGCCGTTTCACTCCGCGGACGGCTATATCGCGAAACTCATCAAACACGGATTGCGCGTCGCGATCTGCGAGCAAACGGAAGAAGCCTCGGCCGCCAAAGGCCTGGTGAAGCGCGAGATCGTGCGCATCGTCACGCCCGGCACCGCAACCGAGAGCTTCATCGTCGAGCGTGAGAGCTGCTATCTCCTCGCACTCGTTCCGGCGACAACCGATGTCGGCGCCGCGTATCTCGACGTCTCGACCGGCGACTTCTTCGTCACGACATATCGCTCGCTCGACGACGCGCGTTTGTACGACGACCTCGCGCGCTTCGCACCGCGCGAAGCCATCGTGCCGCGCGAGACGAACACGAACGGCACACTCACGATCCCGATCACCTCCGTCGAGCCATCGCTCTTCGACGTGCGCGGCTCGCACGACTACCTCTCGAAACATTTCGGCACGCAGTCACTGCGCGGCTTCGGCCTCGATGGCGAGGACACGCGCATCGGCGCGGCGGGTGGCGCGTTGCGTTACGCGAGCGCGAGTCACAAGAAGCCGCTCGATCACGTTCTCGGGCTGCGCGTCGACAACGACTCCGATTACCTGCAACTCGACGCCGCGACGCTCGACAATCTCGAAGTCGTCGAGTCGCGCGATGCCACGCGTCCGCGCGCGACACTGTGGAGCGTGGTCAACGCGACGCGCAGCGCGATGGGCTCGCGCACGCTGCGCCGATGGCTCACGCGTCCGCTGAAAACACGCGACGCGATCTTCGATCGTCACGATGCCGTCGATGAGCTGACGCGTACGCGCGTCGTGCTCGAACAAATCACCGCGCGTTTGCAGAAGATCGCCGATCTCGAACGCGTCGCGAGTCGCGTCACGCTGCGCAGCGCGACTCCGCGCGAATGCCTCACGCTCGCGGAGTCGCTGCTGATGAGCGACGAACTGCGCGCGCAGATGCAGCCATTGCAAGGACCGCTGCTTTCGTCACTGCGCGATGGTGTCGATGTCGCGGCGCTGCAATCGGTCATCGATCTCATCGCGAAAACGATTCAGCCGAATCCGGCGATGCTCGTCCGCGATGGCGGCGTCATCGCCGATGGCGTCGACACGGAGCTCGATGAATTGCGCGCCATCGCTCGCGATTCGAAATCGATCCTGCTCGAGATCGAAGCGCGCGAACGCGATCGCACCGGCATCAGCTCGCTGAAGGTTCGCTACAACTCGGTGTTCGGCTACTACATCGAAGTGTCGAAATCGAATCTCGCGAAAGTGCCGAACGATTACATCCGCAAGCAGACGCTCGCGAACGCCGAGCGATTCATCACGCCCGATCTGAAAGTGCTCGAAGAGAAGATCGTCGGTGCGGAAGAGAAGTCGATCGCGATCGAGCTGCGCTTGTACGACGAGCTGCTCGGCACGATCGCGAAAAGCTGCAACACGATCCTGCACGCCGCGCGTGCGATCGGCGAGATTGATGCACTCGCATCACTCGCGACGATCGCGGTGCGCAACCGGTTCGTACGGCCGGTGCTCAGCGAAGACGCGGAGATCTGCATCGAGGAAGGACGCCATCCGGTCATCGAGCAGCTCTCGACCGAGCGCTTCATCCCGAATCACACGATCGTGAAGCGCGACGACAACGGGATTCAGATCATCACCGGCCCGAACATGGGCGGTAAGTCGACGTATCTGCGGCAGGTCGCGTTGATCGTGTTGCTGAATCAGGTCGGCTCGTTCGTTCCCGCAACGAAAGCGCGCCTCGGCATCTGCGACCGCATTTTCACGCGCGTCGGTGCGAGCGATCAGCTCGCGCGCGGCGAGTCGACGTTCATGGTCGAGATGCACGAGACCGCGAACATTCTCAATAACGCCACGGATCGATCGCTGATCATTCTCGATGAAGTCGGCCGCGGCACGGCGACGTTCGACGGACTCTCACTCGCGTGGGCGATCATCGAATATCTGCACGACAACCCGGCCCGCAGCGGCATCACGCTGTTCGCGACGCACTATCACGAGGTCACGGATCTCGCGAAGACGAAGCCGCGCGTCGCGAACTTCAACGTCGCGGTGAAAGAGTGGAACGAGCAGATCATTTTTCTGCGCAAGGTGGTCGAAGGCGCGGCGGACAAGAGCTACGGCATTCAGGTCGCGAAGCTCGCGGGCATCCCGCAGTCGGTGATCGAGCGCGCGCGAGAAATTCTCGACACGCTCGAACGCAAGGAACGCGACGTCGTGGAAGAAACGCGACGACGCGGACCAGTCCCGCCGACGCGCCAGCTCGGGTTGTTCGGACCGCCGGCGTCGGCGAGTGAGCAGTCAGTGATTGAGTCGCTGCGCGAGCTCGATCTCAACGCGCTCACGCCGCTCGAGGCGTTGAACCGGTTGTATGAGCTGAAG
>JBQCJC010000260.1:0-6950 GCA_051953135.1 Thermoanaerobaculia bacterium
CGGCCCGGCCGGCTTGAAAGCCGGCGCTCCGTAGCTTCGCTTCTAAAACAATCTTCCTTGCGCCGTTACCTTTCGGAACGACGCTGTCGACAAATCGTAATCGCGCTCGTTCATACCGAGCTTGCGGCACGTCACATCGAACATTGCGCGAATCTGCTCCGCGAAAATCCCGACGCCGCGACCGCGCGTGCCCCACTGCGCGTCGTACAACTTTCCGCCGCGCAGCTCGCGAATGCGATTCAGCACTTTCTCCTTGCGATCGTGAAAGTGATCTTCGAGCCATTGCTCGAACAGCGGCGCGACCGCCCACGGCAATCGCAGCACGACGAAGCCCGCTCGCTCCGCACCGGCATCGCGCGCGGCTTTCAGAATCTGCGGCATCTCGTGATCCGTGAGACCGGGGATCACCGGCGCGACCATCACGTTCACCGGCACACCCGCGGCCGAGAGTTTCGCGATCGCATCGAGACGCAACTCCGGCGATGACGTGCGCGGCTCCATCGTGCGTTGCAGTTGCGGATCGAGCGTCGTGATCGACACCGACACTTGCGCCGCGTCGATGCGCGCGAGCTCCGCGTACAGATCCGCATCGCGCGTGACGAGATGATTCTTCGTGATCACCGTGACGGGATTGCGAAACTCGACCAGCACTTCGACGCAGCCGCGCGTGAGTTTCAGCTTGCGCTCGATCGGCTGATACGGATCGGTCACCCCGCTGATCGCGAGCACCTTCGGCTCCCACTTCTTCGCGCTCAACTCTTCGCGCAACAACTGCGGCGCGTCTTCCTTCACGAGAATGCGCGTCTCGAAATCGAGACCGGCGGAGAAGCCGAGGTACTCGTGTGAGGGGCGGGCGTAACAGTAGATACAACCATGCTCGCAGCCTCGATACGGATTGATGCTCGCATCGAACCCGACATCCGGACTGTCATTCGTCGCGATGATCGAGCGCGCGGGATCGCGCAGATACATCGTCTTCGGCGCGGCCTCGCTCTCTTCATCGAAATCGATGTGCGCTTCATCGTCACGCACATACTCGAGCGTCTCGAAACGATTCTGCGGATTCCAATCCGCGCCGCGACCCTTCAGCGCGCTCATGGCGTGAGCACCGCCGTGCCCGAAATCTCGCCCGCGCGCAACGCGCGCAGCGCCTCGTTCGCCTGTTCGAGCGGATACACGCTGCGCGCCGTCTCGATGCGCAACGTCTGCAATCGCTCGAAGAGATCGAGGCCATCGTGACGCGTGAGATTGGCGACCGATCGCACCACGCGCTCGCCCCAGAGGAGGGAGTACGGGAACGACGGAATGTCGCTCATGTGGATCCCCGCACACACCACCACTCCGCCCTTCACGACCTGCTTCAGTGCGGAAACGACCAGTTCGCCCGCGGGCGCGAAGAGAATCGCCGCATCGAGCGGCTCCGGCGGCGCATCGTTCGCGTTGCCCGCCCACGTCGCACCCATCGACATCGCGAATTGCTGACCCGCGACATCGCCGTCGCGCGTAAACGCATACGCCTCGCGACCGTCAGCGCGTGCGATCTGCACGAGGATGTGCGCGGCCGAACCGAATCCGTAGAAGCCGATGCGCCGCGCGCCGCCGCACCTGCGATACGCGCGAAATCCGATCAACCCGCCGCACAACAGCGGCGCTGCTTCCTGCGCCGAGTATTCGCGCGGCACCGGGAAACAGAATCGCGCATCAGCGACGACATACTCCGCGTATCCGCCGTCGAGCGTGTAGCCGGTGAACTTCGCGCGATCGCATAAATTCTCGCGTCCGCTTTTGCAGTACGCGCAAACGCCGCACGTCCACCCGAGCCACGGAACACCGACGCGCGTGCCACTCGCGACGTCGATGCCGACGATCTGATGTCCCGGAATCAGCGGCAGCTTCGGTTCCGTGAGCTCGCCGTCGACGACATGCAGATCGGTTCTGCACACCGCACACGCTTCGACTTCGATCAACAGTTGATCGTCGGTCGGCCGCGGCAGCGGGACCTCCTGCAACTCGAGTGGCGTCGTCGCACGACGCAGAACCATGGCGCGCATCAGATGGTGCGCAATTTTCGCAGCACCGGGGAGCGCCAGGCCGTAATCGCTACAACGAGGAGAGTCATGCAACCGCCGAAGATCACCGACGGCACGACGCCCATGAGCTTCGCGGCGAGGCCGGATTCGAATGCGCCGATCTCATTCGACGAGCCGATGAAGATCTGATTCACCGCGCTCACGCGACCCATCAAATGCTCGGGAGTGCGCGTCTGCAAGAGAGTGGAACGCACGACGACGCTGATGTTGTCGAGCACGCCGCTCGCGAAAAGAAGCGAGAACGAAAGCCAGAACACTCGCGACAGCGCGAAGAAAATCATGCACACGCCGAATGCGGCGACGCACGACAACATCGTCACGCCCGCTCTACGCATCGGAGGACGATGCGCGATGACGAGACCCACGAGAATCGATCCCGCGGCCGGCGCCGCGCGCAACATCCCGAGTCCCTGCGGACCGACGCTCAACAACTGCGCGAACGCGGGCAACAACGCAACCGCGCCACCGAAGAGCACCGCAAAGAGATCGAGCGACCTCGCCGCGAGCAGCACCTGCTCGCTCCAGACGAATCTCAATCCGACGCGAAGGCTCTCGCCTAACGGCATTTCGTTTTCAGGCGCGACCGGTTTCGTGCGATGCGAGACCGACAGGATCGCCGCGAGTGCCATGCCCATCACGATCACAACGGCGATGTACGCGCCGCGCGCGCCCGCCCATCCGTACAACATGCCGCCCGCTGCCGGTCCCGCGACCGCGGCGAGTTGCCACGACGAGCTGCGACACGCGATCGCGTTCGGATAAAGCTCGCGCGGAACCACTTCAGCGGAGAGCGCGAACAACGCGGGCCGCATGAAGCTGCGCGCAATCGCGCTCAGCGAGATGACGATGTACACGGGCCACACGTGATGCGCGCTGATCGCACCGGGCGTGATCGTGAGAATGAGCAGGCAGACCGCGGAGAAGGCGAGCGCGAAGGTGCCGGCGACCGCGAGGCCGCGACGCTCCGCGCGATCGGCAACATGTCCCGCATACAACGCCACCGCAATGAACGGCAGCGCCTCGGCGAGTCCAATCAGCCCTAACGTGAGCGGATCTTTCGTCAATGCGAATACCTGCCACGCAACGACGACGATCTGGGCTTCGCGCGCCATGGTGAGCATGCCGTTCGAGAGCAGGAGTTTTCGGAAATCAGGAATGGAGAGAGACGCGTAGGGAGAATGAGTCGGGGGCAAGGCGTGATGAGCTTATCAAGAGTTTCATTGACCCAAAGTTGCAAATAGGCTTCACTGCGCCCGGCCACCCATGCAGAGAGAGGAAAAGTCTGAACGATCCCGCCGCGCGGTTCTCGATGCGGGCCTCTACCTCTTCTCGCATCACGGCTATCGCGCGACGACCGTGCGCGACATCGCGGAGCGCGCGAATGTCTCGACCGGGAATCTCTATCATCACTTCCCCGACAAAGAAGCGATCTTCCGCGCGCTTCTGGACGAGTACGTGGAGATCGTCGGCTCGCAGCGCTTTCCGTTCATGCGCATGCTGCAGACGGATACTCGGTTTCCTGACAATCTGGAAGAGCTCGGGTTCGCAGCGCGCGATTCGGTGCGACAGTACAAGGCGTATCTCGCGCTGGTGTACGTCGACGTGATCGAGTTCGGCGGCACGCACATTCAGACGTTCTACGAAGGAATGAGCGATCGCTTTGCAAAGATCTTCGAGAGTCAGGGATCGCTCGAGGCGGTGAAGGCACGATTGCGCCCCGAGGTTTCGCCCGTGTCGGCGCTGTTGCTGACGAGCCGCATGTTCTTCAACTACTTCTCGCTCGAGATTCTGTTCGGTGTGCGCGAACCGTTCGGCAAGGACTCGCACGAAACGGTGAAGGAAATTGCGGACATCATTCGCAACGGGGTTTGCGCACGCTGACCGCCAGGTTGAATTGAAAATTGAGAATTGAGAATTGAAAAGCTCTCGCGAGTGCGACGAGCTTTCGCGCCACGGACAGCAATTTTCAATTTTCAATTCTCAATTTTCCATTTACCTTCTCGCGCCATGCGATCTCTGCTGGCCTCTCTGCTTCTCCTCGCCACCACTGCACTCGCGCAATCGAACGACATCGCCTACACCGACGCGATCAAAAAGAACACGACGGAGCCACGCTTTCTCACTGAGCTCGTCGATCACCTCCCCGCCTCCGACACCGTTCCTTCGCCGCTGAAGTTCCACGGCTACATCGCCGGACAGGAAGGAAAGCTCACCTACGCGGCGGACGTGCATCGCTACATGCGCGCACTCGAAGCGGCGTCGCCGCGTGTCAAGGTTTTCTCCATCGGGAAGAGTGAAGAAGGCCGCGAGATGATCGTCGTGGCGATCGCGAACGAAGAGACCATCGCGAATCTCGATCGTTATCGCGAGATCACGCGCAAGCTCGCCGATCCGCGCCAACTCACCGAAGACGAAGCACGTCAGCTCATCGCGAGCGGCAAGCCGATGTATCACGCCACCGGTGCGTTGCACTCGGTCGAGACCGGCAGCCCGGAGATGCTGATGGAGCTCGCGTACCGACTTGCGGTCGAAGACACGCCGTTCATTCGCGCGATTCGCGACAACGTCATCACGCTCCTCACGCCGGTGCTCGAAGTCGACGGCCGCGAGCGCGTCGTCGATCTGTGGCACTACCGCGAGAAGAATCCCACGCTGCCGACGCCACCGCCCGTGTACTGGGGCCACTACGTCGTACACGACAACAATCGCGATCAGATCTCGATGGGCATCGCGCTCAGCCGCAACATGATGAAGGCGTACAACGACTTTCATCCGCAGGTGATGCACGACCTGCACGAGTCGGTGCCGTTCATGTACATCTCGACCGGCACCGGTCCATTCAATCCCGCGCTCGATCCGATGATGATCGACGAGTGGCATCGCATGGGATTCCATGAGATGGACGAGCTCACGCAGCGCGGCCTGCCCGGCGTGTGGGTGCATGGCTTCTGGGATGGATGGGCTCCCAACTATCTCTTCTGGCTCGGCGCGGGACGCAACACGGTCGCGCGTTTCTACGAAACGTTTGGCAATCGCTGGCCGACGACGGAGAAGCGCGTCGTGCGCGGCGCGAGCGATCGCGCATGGTTCCGCCAGAATCCGCCGCTGCCGACGGTGACGTGGTCGCTGCGCAACAACGTCAACTATCAGCAGTCCGGCGTGCTGTTCGCGCTGAATGATATGGCGCAGAACCGCGAGCGTTTCCTGCAGCGCTTCTACGACATGGGCAAGCGCTCGATCGCGAAGGCGACGACCGAAGGTCCGGCCGCGTGGGTGATCGATGCATCGCAGCGACGTCAGGGCAATGCGCGCGATCTCGTTTCCCTGCTGCAGAAGCAGGGCATCGAGGTGCAGCAGGCGGACGAAGAGTTCTCGCTGACGACGAACTGGCCTCCGCAAAAAGGCGACAAGAAAGCGGATCCGGTGAAGTTCGCGAAGGGCTCGTACATCGTGCGCATGGATCAGCCGTACTCGCGTCTCGCGGACACGCTGCTCGATGTGCAGTTCGTGCGCGGCGAGGAGCGCGTGTACGACGATACGGGCTGGACGCTCGGATTGCTCAAGAACGTGAGCGTGCAGCGCGTCGTGAATCCCGATGTGTTGAAGGTGAAGATGCACGCGTTCACGTCGTCGTCGAACGATGCGACGAAGATCACGTCTCGCATCGTGCGCAACAACGCGGAGTCCGATCTCGTGCGTCTGCGGTTCTCGAATCCGAGCGCGAAGATGGTCGTCGCCGACGACGAGTTCACGATCGATAAAGTGAAGTATCCCGCGGGCACGATCGTGATCGACGATGCCGTCGCGAACGTTCGCTCGCATGCGTTGAAAGCGCCGCGCATCGCGCTGATTCACTCGTGGGTCTCGACGCAGGATGAAGGCTGGTGGCGTCTCGCGCTCGAATCGATGTCGGTGCCGTACGAGTACATCTCGACGCAGGACGTTGCACGCGATGCAAATCTGCGCGCGAAGTTCGATGTGATTCTCTTTCCGCCGGTGGGTCGCACGGCGTCGCAGGATCTGGTGAATGGATATCCTCCCGGCCCGCCGCTTCCGTGGAAATCCACCGATGTCACTCCGAATCTCGGCGGCATCGATGAAACCGACGACATGCGCCCCGGCCTCGGGCTGACCGGCGTCGCGAATCTGCAATCGTTCGTCGAGAACGGCGGCGTGCTGGTGACGTCCCGCGACACGTCGGTGCTCGCGGTGGAGTACGGGCTCGTGCGCTGGGTGCGTGTCGTCGATACGAACAAACTGAAAGCGCCGGGCACGATCGTGCAGGGCGTCGTCACGGACAAATCGCATCCGATCACGCGCGGGTACGACGACAAGATCGCGCTGTATTTCTCGGGATCGCCGGTGTTCAAAGTCGGCTGGCGCGATGAGCCGCCGGCGACGGATTCGCGTCCGAGCGGGCGCGGTGGAAAAGATGATCCGGATGTGGTGCAGGGACGCGCGTTCGTTGAAATGCCGGAGCGTCCGAAAGCCGCGCCAGGCGAGCAGGGATTCCAGGCGCCCGAAGATTCGCCGTGGAATGTCGAAGCGTTGATGCCGCGGCCCGAGGATCGGCCGAAGGTGGTGGTGTCGTTCGCGGAGAAGGATCTGCTCCTGTCCGGAATGCTGGAAGGCGGCGATGAGATCGCGGGCAAGCCCGCGGTGATCGACGCGCCGCGCGGCAAGGGTCACGTGATTCTGATGGCGATCAATCCGATGTGGCGCATGAACACGAGCGGTTTGTACGCACTGGTGATGAACGCGGTGATGGAGCTCGCTCAGTAAAATCAAACGTGGAGCGGCGGGCGCTCATCCCCCCCCAAGAAACACCGCCCGCGGGCTCGGACCACGCCCCCAGGAAAA
>JBQCJC010000261.1:0-3649 GCA_051953135.1 Thermoanaerobaculia bacterium
CGTTGCCGTACTACTTCCGCAAGCGCAAGCTCGGCACGATCATCGGCACGCGCACGTGGGGTGGACTCATCGGCATCAGCGGCAATCCGTCGTTGATGGATGGCGGCAACATCTCCGCGCCGCAATTCCGTTTCATGGATACGGAAGGAATGTGGGCGGTGGAAGGCGAGGGCGTGTCGCCGGATATCGAAGTCATCGATCGTCCGGAGCTCATCGCCGCGGGACAGGATCCGTCGCTCGAAGCAGCCGTGAAGTTGTTGCTCGAGCAACTCGAAAAGAATCCGGTGAAGAAGATGACGACACCGGAGATCAAAGTGAATCGCTAACGTTTGATGGAGCGGCGGGGCGTTCTCCCGCCGCTCCATTTGTATTTCTTCAGATCCAGCTTGCCGCGCAGATCGAACTCAATTCCTTCTGCTTCGAGCAGCATTCGTTGCAACTCATGCGAATCCCCGGCCGTGCGCGGACTGATCTCGCCCTTCGAATTGACGACGCGGTGCCACGGTACGTTGCTGCGCGCCGGGAGGTTGTGCAATGCGTAGCCGACCTGACGCGCGTGTCCTTCGAGCCCGGCAAGCTCCGCGATTTGTCCATACGTCGCGACCGTTCCCTTCGGAACCTTTCGCACAACACTCCAGATCAGCTCGTAGCGTTTCACCGGCCGGGATTGTAAGATGCACAACTTTCAGGGCACTCCAATTCCCGCGCGGACTAAACATTTTCGACGTCTCGTTTCAAGTCACTCAGAGGTGTCTACATGGCCAGACCGATCGCCAACGGACAGATCGCATTCGGACTCGTCTCCATCCCGGTGAAGCTGTTCTCCGCCGCGGAATCGTCCGAGAAGATCTCTTTCAACATGCTGCACAAAGACTGCGGTACGCGCGTGCAGCAGCAGCTTTTCTGTGCGAAGGACGAGCGCACCATCGATCGCTCCGAAACCGTGAAGGGTTACGAGTTTTCGAAAGGGCAGTACGTGCTCTTCAACGAAGAAGAGCTGAAGGCGCTCGAAGAGAAGTCGACGCAGCAGATCGAGATCACGGAGTTCGTGAAATCCGATCAGATCGATCCGATCTATTTCGCGAAGCCGTACTACCTGGGGCCTGAGAAAAATGGTTCGCGCGCGTACTCGCTCCTCGCGCGTGCGCTGCAGGAAACCGGTCGCTGGGCCGTGGCGAAGTACGCGGCGCGCGGCAAGGGCTACGTCGTCGTGATTCGTCCTCTCGGCAAAGGGCTCGTGATGCAGCAGCTCTATTACCCGAACGAGATTCGCAACATCGATGAGCTCGATCTTGGGGATACCGAGGTGAAAGAGAACGAGTTGAAGATGGCGATTCAGCTCGCGGAAATGAGCGCGAGCGACGAGTTCCATCCTGAGATGTACAAAGACGAAGTCTCGGATCGCGTGCGTTCGCTGATTCAGAAGAAAGTCGAAGGCCAGGAGATCACCGCGTCGGAGGAGGAAGAGCCGAAGGCGCAGGTCATCGATCTCATGGAAGCGTTACGTCGCAGTCTCGGCGGTTCGCAATCGAAGCCCGCCGCGAAAGCGGAAGCAGCTCCTGCGAAATCGGCATCGAAGGGAAATGCGAAAGTCTCGAAGATGCCGGTGAAGCCGAAAGCGGAAGCGAAGGAAGCCGCGGATCGCAAGGCGCCGAAATCTGCGCCGCGTGAAGTTGCGGCGAAGACGGCAGCGAAATCACGCGCTCGATAAGTGGAGCGGCGGGCTCTTAGCCCGCCGAATCCTCGATCACCGGCGGGCGAGGAGCTCGCCGCTCCACATACAATACCTTCCGGTATGTCCTACTCCCTCCGCGAGGTCTCGGCGATGCTCGGGATGTCGCCGGCGCAGATCCGCGCGTTTGCCACGATCCTCGAACCGGAACAAGGCCCGCGCGGCGAATTACGTTTCGGGTTTCACGACCTGATTCTGCTGCGCACCGCCGGCGAGCTCTCGAACGCGCGCATTCCGCAGCGCAAACTGCGCCGCGCGCTGGAGCGTTTGCGCGAACAACTTCCCGCGGATCGCTCACTCACCGGCGTACGCATCACCGCGGATGGCGATCAGGTGATCGTGCGCGATGGCGATGCGGTGTGGAATCCGGAGTCGGGGCAATCACTGTTTGATTTCGCGGTCTCGGAGATTCCGGAGAAAGCGCCGGCGTTCGCGTTGCGAGCTGTAGCGGAAGAATCGTCGACCGCCGAGGAGTGGTACCAGCTTGGGTGCGAACGCGAATTTACTTCGGCCGCCGAAGCAAAAGACGCGTACGAGCGGGCATTGCAACTCGACCCGAAACACGCCGACGCGCACGTCAACCTCGGACGTCTCCTCCATGAAGAAGGTTTGACGGCGGACGCTGAGACGCATTACCGCGCGGCGATGCAGGCGAATCGCGAGCACGAAACCGCGTCCTTCAACCTCGGTGTCGCATTGGAGGATTTAGGCCGCGCCGACGAAGCCATGGATGCGTATCAACGCGCCATCGCGCTCGATCCCGAGAACGCCGATGCGCACTACAACCTCGCCGGCATTTACGAGAGGCGAGGCGAGAAGCAGGCTGCGCTGCGGCACTTGAAGGCGTATAAAGCTCTCATCGCTTGACGCCCAGCTCCAATCGCATCCCGGCCCTCGATGCCTTTCGCGGCTTCACCGTCGCCGCGATGCTGCTCGTCAACAATCCTGGTTCGTGGGGCGCGATTTACTGGCCGCTCGAACACGCGGAGTGGCATGGCTGGACGCCGACAGATCTCATCTTCCCGTTCTTTCTCTTCATCGTCGGCATCACCACCGAGCTCGCGAAGAAAGACACGCTCGGCATTCTCAAACGCGGCGGAATCATTCTGTTGTGCGGACTGCTGCTCAATCAGTTTCCGTACTTTCACTTTGCGACGATGCGCTGGACGGGCGTGCTGCAGCGCATCGGAATCGTCTACATCGCCGCCGCGCTGATCGCGATGAAAGCATCGCGACGTGGAATCGCTGCAATCGTGATCGTGATCCTGTTCGGCTACTGGTTCGTGCTCACGCGCGGGCCGCTGGAGCCGCCGAACGCGACGATTGCCGCGCAAGTCGATCGCGCGCTCATCCCTGAAGCGCACATGTGGAAGCAGAGTAAGACGTGGGATCCGGAAGGACCGCTGTCGACAATTCCCGCGGTTGCCACGGCATTGTTCGGCGTGCTCGCCGCGCCTCTCGTGCGCGAAAAGAAACTCGCGAAGCTCGCGATATTCGGCGCGATCGCCACGGCGGTCGGACTCGCGTGGGGATTGATCTTCCCGATCAACAAGAATCTCTGGACGAGCTCGTACGTCGTCTTCACCGCGGGAGCCGCATCGATGTTGCTCGCGTTGTGGATTTGGAAATTGCCATCGAAGCCGTTCGATGTCTTCGGCAAAAATCCGCTGATCGCCTTTCTCGGATCCGGCGCGATGGCCCGACTCCTCGGCATCACGAAATGGGGCGCGCAGAGCTATCGCACGTTCTACAAACCGTATTTCGAACCGCACTTCGCGTCACTGCTGTGGGCGCTCACGTTCGTGCTGATTTGGTACGGGGTGTTGTGGTGGTTGGATCGGAAGCGGATCTATTTGCGGGCGTAGATGAGAACTCGCCCCGCGACGACAACCCGGAGTAACCCCGAACGCCTCACTG
>JBQCJC010000262.1:0-12157 GCA_051953135.1 Thermoanaerobaculia bacterium
GATGAGCGATGAGCGATGAACTGTGTCGCGAGTGTCACGTGTCCGAGATGGCGTCATGTCGCACGTCGTGATCCTCGCGACGACCTTCATCGCTCATCGCTCATCTCTCATCGCTCGTTCCCGCGACGACATCTCCACGGAAATACAAACGCCCACTCCACGTTGTACCGCCGGGTTCATGGACTCTTCTGCGCCGCCGCGCCGCTCCTTCTCCAGGTGGATTTCAGGGATGCTCCTGCTCCTCGGCGTTGGCGCGTTGAAGGCGAAGGCCTTTCTGCTCCTCTTCGTCGAGAAGATTCGCATCCTCTTTGTCAATCCGTTCGAAGGCTTTGGCGCGATGCAGTACGCGATCGCCGGCGGTTCAATCGCCGTCACGATCATCGCGTACACCACGCAGTTTCCTCTGGCGGTGGTTCTCGGCTTTGTCGTGATCACGCTGATCCACGAAATCGGCCATGCGATCGCCATTCGTGCGAAAGGACTTCGCGCGGGCTTCATGGTTTTTGTGCCGTTCATTGGCGGCGCGGTCACGTTGAAAGACCAGCCTCGCACCGCGTACGACGATGCGCAGATCGGTCTCGCGGGACCGGTTGCGGGCACGATCGCGTCGCTCGTCTCGCTGCAAATCTACAAATGGACCGCCGATACGCTCTGGCTTCTGATCGCGTTCATGGGCTTCGCGATCAATCTCTTCAACCTCCTGCCGATCGGAATGCTCGACGGCGGTCGCATCTCCGCGGCGGTCACGAAGTGGATGTGGGTCTTCGGCGGCGGCGTGATCATCTGGCGCGTCATTCGCCAGCCGAACCCTCTCATCATCCTCATTGCCGTGCTCGCCGCGTTCCAGGTCTACGCCTCGCTCGATCGCGAGAAAACGGACAAGAGGTTCTACGAAGTGACCCCGACACAGCGCGCGGCAATTGCAGTCCTCTATTTCGCGTTGGTGATTTTTCTCGGGCACCAGACGTATATGACGTACGACCGTCTGGAGATCCTGAGACGCTGATTTGATAAGGTTCAACCGACATGATCGACAAATTTCTGACCATGCTGTTCGGCTCGAAGCACGAGCGCGACGTGAAGGCGATGCGACCCATCGTCGCGCGGATCAATGAGCTCGAGCCCGAGATCAGCCGGCTGACGGATGATCAGTTGCGCGCGAAAACCGTTGAGTTTCGCGAGCGTCTGCGTCCCGCGGTGCAGGCGATCGAGGATGTGAAAAAGGAAATCCCGCGCGACGAGAACGCGATCAAGGCCGCGAAGGCGGATCTGCAGGCCGCGCTCGATGCGTTGTTGCCCGAGGCGTTTGCGGTTTGTCGCGAGGCGGGAAAGCGCGTGCTCAACATGCGCCACTTCGACGTGCAGCTCATGGGCGGCATCGTTCTGCATCGCGGCAAGATCGCCGAAATGAAAACCGGTGAAGGCAAGACGCTTGTCGCCACGCTGCCGGTTTATCTCAACGCGCTCACCGGCCGCGGAGTGCACGTCGTCACCGTCAACGAGTACCTCGCGCGCCGCGACTCCGAGTGGATGGGCCGTCTCTATAAGTTCCTCGGCCTCACGGTCGGCGTCATTCAAAACCCGCACGGCGATCGCGAGCGCCAGGTGGCGTATCGCTGCGATGTCACGTACGGAACGAACAACGAGTTCGGTTTCGACTATCTGCGCGACAACATGAAGTTCGATCTCGAGGCGATGGTGCAGCGCGACCCCGTGTACGCCATCGTCGACGAAGTCGATTCCATCCTCATCGACGAAGCGCGTACGCCACTCATCATCTCCGGTCCTTCCGAAGAGTCGACCGAGAAGTACTACGCTGCCGCGCGCATCGTTCCGCGACTCATCAAAGACACCGACTATCAGGTCGATGAGAAACAGCACACCGCCGTCCTCACGGAGGAAGGCGTGCTGCACGCGGAGAAGCTGTTCGGCAACATCGAGCTGTACGACCCGCAGAACATCGACCTGCTGCACGCGGTCACGCAGGCCGTGCGTGCGCATGCGCTGTATCGCAACGACGTCGAGTACGTCGTGAAAGACGGCGAAGTCATCATCGTCGACGAATTCACCGGACGACTGATGCCGGGCCGCCGCTGGTCGGATGGTCTGCATCAAGCGGTCGAAGCGAAGGAAGGCGTGAAGATCGAGAGCGAGAACCAGACGCTCGCGACGATCACGTTCCAGAACCTCTTCCGCATGTACGAGAAGCTCGCGGGCATGACCGGTACCGCGGACACGGAAGCGGCGGAGTTCGAGAAGATCTACAGCCTCGAAGTCGTGGTCATCCCGCCGAACCGTCCGATGCAGCGCCGCGATCAGCCCGATCTCGTGTATCGCACCGAGCGCGAGAAGTTCGAAGCGATCGTGCAGGAGATCAAGGAGAAGCAGAAGAACGGACAGCCTTCGCTCGTCGGTACGATTTCGATCGAGAAGTCGGAAGCATTGTCCGCCGCGCTGAAGCGCGGTGGCATTCCTCATGTCGTGCTCAACGCGAAGCATCACGAGCGCGAGTCGGAGATCGTCGCGCAGGCGGGCCGCAAAGGCGCGGTGACGATCGCGACGAACATGGCCGGCCGCGGTACGGACATCCTCCTCGGCGGCAATCCGGAGTTCCTGGCCGCGCAGAAAACGCGCGAGGTTGAGGACGCGTCGGAACGCACGAAGATCGAAGAGCAGCTCAAGGAAGAGTGGAAGGACGCTCACGAAGAGGTCGTGCGCCTCGGCGGTCTGCACATCATCGGCACGGAACGCCACGAGTCGCGCCGCATCGACAACCAGCTTCGCGGTCGTTCCGGACGTCAGGGCGATCCAGGCTCATCGCGCTTCTATCTCTCGCTCGAAGACGATCTGATGCGCATCTTCGGCGGCGATCGCATCATGGGCATCATGGAGCGCCTCGGCATGGAGGAAGGCGTTCCCATCGAGCACGGCATGGTCACGCGTGCGATCGAGCGCGCGCAGAAGCAGGTCGAAGGACGCAACTTCGAAGCGCGTAAACACCTGCTCGAATACGACGACGTGATGAACAAGCAGCGTGAGTCGATCTACACGCTGCGCCGTTCGATTCTCGAAGGCCGCGAAGGTCGCGAGTACATCCTCAACGCCGCCGATGAGATCGTAGAGTTCCTCATCGACACGCACTATCCGGAAGGCGATCGTGAGCATCCGGATGACGCGGAGCTCAACGCCGAGTTGTACGACTACTTCGGTCTCGATCTTCGCAGCGCGGGTGTCGATCTCGCTTCCGATCGCCGCGACGAGGTGAAGTTCAAACTCACCGAGGCGGTCAACAAACGCTACGAGGAGAAGGAAAACCTCATCGGCGCGGACAACATGCGCCTCAATGAGAAGTACCTGCTCCTGCAGGTCATCGATCAGCAGTGGAAAGATCACCTGCTCAACATCGATCACCTGAAGGAAGGGATCGGTCTGCGCGGCTACGGTCAGCGCGATCCGTTGATTGAATACAAACGCGAATCGTTCGATCTCTTCCAGTCGATGATGGAGCGCATCCAGGATCGCGTCGTCAAGATCCTCTGGAAGATCGAGCTCGCCGGCGGTTCGGGTTCTACGTCGAGTGGCGAGCACGAAGAATCGCAGCGCGTCTCCCGCGCATTGCCCCCGCAGCCGCCCAAGCAGCAGTTGACGTTCAGCGGCGCGCCGAAAGAAGCCCCCGCGCCAGTGAAACGCCAGCAGGCAAAGGTCGGCCGCAACGATCCTTGTCCCTGCGGCTCCGGCAAGAAATACAAGAAATGCCACGGCACGGACGCGGCGTAACGAACAACGGCGAGCGCAAGCTCGCCGTTGTTGTTAGGCGCCCGAGGTATCCTCGGTTCGAGGTGCTTCAGTGGGTGCAAGGAAATCCGCAAAGGGCAGTGCTCACGAGTTTGGCGGCGATTGGACGACGAAGAAACTGAACGCGTTGTCACGATATCTCGCCGCCTATACAACGGCTCTGAAGAACCAGTCATTCAGCCTTAGCTACATAGACGCGTTTGCCGGGACCGGAACACGAAAACAGCGGGACCCGGCAGACGAAAACAAAATGACGCCGTTGTTTCCTGATCTTGCGGAAGCAGATTCCAAGCGGCTACTTGACGGTAGCGCGCGCCTCGCGCTGCAAGTCGAGCCGCGATTCACGCGATACATTTTCATTGACCAGGACCGCGTCCATTGCGCATCGCTCGAAAGACTGAAAGCGGATTTTTCCGATAAAGCCGCAGCAATCAATGTGACGTGCGGTGATGCAAACCACGAGATTCAACGCATTTGCAGCACAACCCAATGGTCCTCAAATCGTGCCGTTCTGTTTCTCGATCCATACGGTATGCAGGTCGAGTGGAAAACGATCGAGGCGGTTGCGGCGACGAAAGCCATCGACATGTGGCTGTTGTTTCCGCTCGGCATGGGTGTCAATCGCGTGTTGAAGCGCGACGGAAACATCCCGGATTCATGGCGCAGTCGTCTGAATCTGTTGCTCGGCACAGAAGAATGGGAACAAGAGTTTTATCGCGTCGAGAAAACGCCGACGTTGTTCGGCGAAGACGAGGAATGGGTGACAAAGGCATCGATGCAAGTCATCGGTGGTTTCTTCAATCGACAATTGAAAACGATCTTCGCCGGGGTTGCTGATCGACCGGGCGTCTTGCGAAACTTGCGTGGTTCCCCTTTGTACCTCTTCTGTTTTGCGGCCGCGAACCCGCATGGGGCACCGATCGCGCTCAAAATCGCGAATCACATTTTGAAAGAGCTCGGGTGAATGGCACACGGATCGCCGATTGAATGGACTGAGTCGACATGGAATCCCGTCACGGGATGCTCGAAGATCAGTCCGGGCTGCAAGAACTGCTATGCGGAGCGAATGGCAAAGCGCCTGCAGGCGATGGGGCAGGCGAATTACCGCAACGGATTCGAGGTCACGTTGCAACCCCACATGCTCGATTTGCCACTTCGTTGGAAAAAACCACAAGCGATCTTCGTGAACTCGATGAGTGATCTCTTTCACGACGACGTTCCTCTGGACTACATCCAGCGTGTGTTCGATGTGATGCGCGCCGCGCACTGGCATCGCTTTCAGGTGTTGACCAAGCGTGCTGAACGTCTGCATGCGCTCGATCCGGATTTGGAGTGGCCCGACAATGTTTGGATGGGTGTCAGCGTCGAGAGCGCGGCGTATGTGAACCGCATTGACGCGCTTCGATCGACGCGCGCCCACGTCAAGTTCCTGTCGATCGAGCCACTGCTTGGCCCGATGCCGACGCTGGACCTGCACGGGATTGATTGGGTCATTGTCGGTGGTGAGTCCGGGCCACGAGCGCGAGCAGTGGAACGTTCGTGGATTCTGGAGATTCGTGATCATTGTGCGAAAGCATCTGTCCCGTTTTTCTTCAAGCAATGGGGCGGTACAAACAAAAAGAAGACGGGACGTGAGCTCGAAGGTCGTACATGGGACCAGATGCCCGCGTTGTCCCGTGAAGTGCGCGTCGGAACGTGACGCGGTCGCGTAAAATCCCCGCACTTTGACCACCACTTCCAAATCCATCGGCTTCATCGGCGCGGGCAATATGGCCGAGGCGATGATTCGGGGGTTGTTGCGGGGAGAGGATTTTGCGCCGCAGCAGATCTCGGCTTCCGGCCCGCGTGTGGAGCGGATGCGCGAGTTGCACGATGCGTATGGCATCGAGGCGACGACCGACAACAAAGTTCCGGCGCGCGCGCAGATCGTCGTGTTGTCCGTCAAGCCGCAGATCCTGAGTCGCGTGCTCGATGAAGTCGGCGATGTGATTGCGCCGGACGCGCTGGTGTTGTCGATCGCCGCGGGCATTCCTGTGGCGGCGATTCAGTCGCGGCTCGCGAGCGGCACGCGTGTCGTGCGTGCGATGCCGAACACGCCCGCGCTCGTCGATGCAGGTGCGACCGCGATCGCCGGTGGCGAGCACGCGCGTGAATCGGATCTCGCGGATGCAAAACGAATCTTCGATTCGATCGGCCTCACGGTCGTGCTCGAAGAGTCGCAGCTCGATGCGGTGACGGGACTCTCGGGCTCCGGTCCCGCGTACGTGTTTCTCATCCTCGAAGCGTTGAGTGATGCTGGTGTGAAAGTCGGGCTCTCGCGCAGAACGGCGCAATTGCTCGCCGCGCAAACGGTTCTCGGATCGGCGAAGCTTTTGCTCGAAACCAACGAGCATCCGGGGCGATTGAAAGACATGGTCACGTCGCCCGGCGGTACGGCGATCACCGGTTTGCACACGCTCGAGAACGGCGGTGTGCGTACGACGCTCATGAACGCGGTGGAAGCGGCAACGCGACGCTCGAAAGAGCTCGGCGAGGCGATTCTCAAGAAGGACTGATGACGACGACATCCGACGCGACGACGGATTTCGAGCGCGAGCTCAACGAAGCCACCGCGCGTGCGTGGACGCTCGTGAAGGGCACGGACGGACGTCTCTTCACCGTGCGACCCGATCCGCGAAGCTGGTCCGCGGCCGAATGTCTTTCACATCTCAGCATCTCGACGGAGATGTTCATCCCGGTGCTGCGCGAGGCGTTGAGTGAAGCGCGCAAGAGGAAACTCATCGCTCGCAAGCCGCCGAAGATGGATCTGCTCGGTCGCGTGCTGCGCTGGTTTCTCGAGCCGCCGATTCGTCAGCGCGTCAAAACCGCGGCGCCGTTCGTGCCGCGTAGCGTGCGCGCGAAAGCGGAAGCGTTCGGCGAGTTCGCATCACTGCAGGAGAAACTCGCGGAGCTGATGCGCAGCGCGAGCGATCTCGATCTCTCGCGCATCAAGGTGATCTCGCCGTTCGACAAACGCGTGAAGTACAACGTGTACTCGGCGTTTCGCATCATCACCGCGCATCAGCGCCGGCATTTGTGGCAGGCAGAGAAAGCGATCGAGACGCTGATGAAACGCGCTGCCTAGTGGAGCGGTGGGCTCTCAGCCCACCGGTCGTTGATGATTCGGCGGGTTAAGAGCCCGCCGCTCCACGCGCCTTCGATCGCTGACGCCACCACTCGATGATGCCGGGCAGAATCGAGACGAAGATCACGATGATGATCACCTTCTCGATGTGCTTCTCCGTCGCGGGGAACAGCGTCACGAGCAGATAGCCGATCATCGTCATCGAGAACACCCAGCCGATGCCGCCGATGATGTTGAACAGCGCGAAGCGGCGATACGACATGTTGGCCATGCCCGCGACGACCGGTGCGAACGTGCGCACGATCGGAACGAAGCGCGCGATGATGATGGTCTTGCCGCCATGGCGCTCGTAGAACTCATGCGTGGCGATGAGATGCTTTTTCTTGAACAGCAGCGAGTCTTCCTTGCGGAAGAGCGCGGGGCCGAGTTTCTTGCCGATGTAGTACCCGGTGGCGTCGCCGGTGACGGCGCAGAACATCAGCAGCAGGTTGAGCCACACGATGTTGAGATCGCCTTTGGCCGCGAAGAGTCCCGCCGTGACGAGCAGTGAATCGCCCGGCAGGAAAAATCCGATCATCAATCCGGTCTCGGTGAAGACGATGATGGCAAGCGCAATGTATCCGCCCGCCTGCACGAGACCACGGACGTCGGTCAGGAAATGAAACAGATCGCGAATGGATTCCATGTGGGGCGCGAATCCTAGCATGCAGACCAACGAAACCTCGTTCGATGTCGTCGTCCTCGGCGGAGCCTTCAGTGGCGCATCGGCGGCTCTGCTGCTCCGTCGCGAGTGCCCGCAACTGCGCGTGTTGATCGTCGAGAAAGCGGAAGCGTTCGACGAGAAAGTCGGTGAGGCGACGACCGAGATGTCGGCCATGTTCCTCACGCGCCGCCTCGCGTTGTGGCAACACCTCGAGCGCGAACAGTTACCGAAAGAAGGTCTGCGCTACTGGTTCTCGAACGACAAGGTCACGAGTCACAGAGACGCGTCGGAGACCGGCGGCTTCATTCGCAGTACGGTGCCTGCATTTCAGTTGCGACGCGATGCGCTCGACGAACACATCCTCGCGACCGCGGTGAATGAAGGCGCGGAGCTCTGGCGTCCGGCGCGTGCGCTCGATGTGCAACTCGGCGATTTCGATCACACGCTGAAGCTCGATGTGAACGGCGAGACGCGAGAAGTGAAATGCCGCTGGGTGCTCGATGCGAGCGGCCGCGCGAATTTCATCGGACGCAAACTCAATCTGATCGAGCGCAACGACGAACATCCCACCGCCGCGATCTGGTGTCGCTGGAAAAACGTCCGCCACATCGATGACCTCGCGGTGCGCAACGGTCTCGCGGGCAGCAACGTGGGCTCGCGACGACTGGCGACGAATCACTACACGGGACTCGGCTACTGGATCTGGGTGATTCCCCTCGGCAACGGTGAGACGAGCATCGGCGTCGTGTTCGACAAGCGTCTCATCGACCTGCACAACTCGAAGAATCGCGGCGAAGACTTTCTCGCGTTTTTGAAATCGATTCCGGCACTTGCTGAACTACTCGATGGTGCGGAGCCGCGCATGGAAGACCTGCGCTTCTACTCGCATCTCGCGTACATGACGAAGCAGTACATGGGCAACGGCTGGGCGCTGCTCGGCGACGCCGCGGCGTTTCTCGATCCGTACTACTCGCCGGGACTCGATCACGCAGCATTCACGGTCGAAGCGACGACTGAGATCATCAAAGAACAGGCGATGGGCAAAGACATCGCGCCGCGGATCGCCGAGCACAACGAAACCTTCCTGCGTTCGTACTGGCGCTTCTTTCGCGCGGTGTACAAAGACAAGTACTACTACATGGGCGAAGCCGATCTGCTCAGTGCGGCGATGCTCATCGACACCGCGCAGTACTACATCTTCGTCGTCGTGCCCGCATATCGATTGCTGAAGAAGTTTCACTGGATGCCAGTGCTCGGTCCGAAGCCGGCGTTCATCAGCTATCAACTGATGCTCGCGTACAACCGCCGCTTCAAAGCGATCGCGGAAGCGCGACGCAATGCAGGCGCGGGCGGCTATCTGAACAACGGACGCCGCATCAAGGCGTACTTCAACCTCGGGCTCGCGCCCATGCACATGGCGCTGCGCGGCATCAGGATTTGGATGAAAGCCGAGTTGACGGCAATCGGATTCAAATTGCGGCGGAAAACGCCATTGCCGGTGGCGACGACTCGTGGAGCGGAGGGCTCTTAGCCCTCCGAATCGTTTTTTACCGGCGGCTGAGAGCCCGCCGCTCCACCTACAAGGCAGCTAGCGCGGCGCGTTTTACTTTTCCGCGCTCATCCACCGGCATCTCATCGATCAGCTTCACGATGCGCGGCACTTTGTGCAGCGACAGGCGTGCGCGACAAAACTCGCGTACTGACTCGCGCGTCACTTCCGGCGTCGCGACGATCGCCGCGGCCACCACTTCTCCTCGCGCACCCGCGGCTTCGCCGTACACCTTCGCTTCGCGCACGCCGTCGATTTGCAGCAGCACCGCTTCGACTTCGCGCGGATTCACTTTCTTCCCCGCGGTGTTGATCAGATCACTTGCACGACCGGTAATCGCGACTTCGCCATCGCGATCCTCGATCAGATCATCTGCAACAAATGTCGAGCTTGCGAACGGGACGAACGTCTTCTCATCGAGCAACTGACCCGCGGCGACCGACGCACTCTCGATCGACAAACGACCGTTGTTCGCGTGCAGCGTGACGCCTTCCATCGCTGGGCCAACGGTCCCGCGTTCCACCGCGGCGCCGCGTCGGTCGTACGTGATGCCGCCGCACTCGCTGCATCCGTAGAACGTGTGAATGTCGATGCCGAAGCGTTCGCGAAATCGTCGTGATGTATTCGGCGGCAGCGGCGCGCCTGCGGAAATGAATGTTCGAATGGATTCGAACGATCCATGCGCGGCGCGTGTGAGATGCTCGAACACCATCGGAATCAGTGGCGCAACGGTGCAGCGATAGCGATTCGAAAGATCGACAAGCGCCTGCGGAAGGTAATCGTTCGTCACGACGATCGGCGTGCCCTGCACGAGCAGCGGCGTGACGAGGTTCGAGAATCCGTATGAATGCGAGAAAGGAATCGCGCCGAGGTTGAGATCATGCGGAGCGATGCCCATCGTGGTGCAGATGTTCGCGCAGTCGGCGAGCAGATTCGCTTCGGTGGCAACGATGCCCTTCGGCATCCCCGTCGATCCGGATGTCAGCTTCACCAGACGTGCGTCGTTCGGGAGAGTCCGCGAAAGCGCATTGCCGGAGATCTGGCGAGGCGCAATGCCGGATCGGCTGACGAGCGCCTTGATGCCGAAATGCCCGAGGATCGAAGCCACTTCGTGATCGTTCGCGTCGCGATCGATTGGAAAGACGACGAGATCCGATTGCAGCGCGGCGACGAACGTCGCGACGAAATCGACGGAGTTCGGAAGCTGAATCGCGATCGCGTCGCGTGACGCAAGACCGGCGGCGGCGAGCTCGTCCGCGATCACGCCGCCGCGCGCGAGCAATGCCTCCCGCGTCGTGATCGCGCCCGATCCCGCGTCGATCAATGCGGGAGCGTTCGGGTTTTCGCGGACGAGGGATCGATAAAGTTCGAGCATGGAACGGCTTTGCAGAATAACATCTTGCACCGACTGCGTTTGACGCCGCGATGCGCGATGTAATCGTGATTGGAGGAGGCCCGGCCGGCACTACTGCCGCGACGCTCCTCGCCCAGCAAGGTTTCTCCGTAACGCTTCTCGAGCGCGAACGGTTCCCGCGTTTTCAAATCGGCGAATCGCTGCTCCCCTACAACAACGATCTCTTCTCGCGCCTCGGCGTCGAGGACCAGTTGCTCGCCGGTGACTTCTTTCCGAAGTTCGGCGCGTACTTCGTCACCGGTGATGGCCAGATCGGATATGGATTTCGCTTCGATAAGCGACTGAGCGATCCGTATCGCCGCTCCTTCCAGGTCAAGCGCGCGCAGTTCGATCATCTGTTGATGCAGAACGCGGAGAAGCACGGCGTCGAGGTGCGACAGGAAACGCCGGTTACGTCGATCGATCTCTCCGATCCGAACAAGGTCGTGATCAATGGCGATCTCGAAGCGCGCTTCGTGGTCGACGCGAGTGGTCATGCATCGGTGGTGGGATCGCGCGTCACGAAGCGCGAAGACATTGCGTCGCTGAAGAAGATCGCGTTCTTCGCCCACTACAAAAATGTTCCGCGCGCGGAAGGGAAAGATGCGGGCAACACCGTCATCGTCATTCTGCGCAACGCGTGGTTCTGGCTGATTCCTGTGAGCGCCGACGTGATGAGCGTCGGACTCGTGGTCGATCGCGAGCACTTCGTGAAGTGCGGACTCGAGCCACAGCAACTGCTCGAACAGACCATCGCCGGTTCGCCGTGGGTTGCGGAGAAGATGAAGGATGCGGAGCGCATCACGCAGATCTATGCGCGTAAGGATTTTTCGTTTCGCATGACGAGCATGGCCGGACCGAACTACGTGCTCGTCGGTGATGCAGGCGGCTTCCTCGACCCGATCTTTTCCACCGGCGTGTTCATGGCGATGAAGTCGTCGGATCTGGCGGCGTCGGCTGTGGCCGAGCGATTGCAGACGGGTTCGATGTCGAAGCTGCGCGCGTTCGAGCGCGAGATTCAGAATGGTCTCGACAAGTATCTGCGCTTCATCGAAAAGTTTTATGACCGCGGGTTTCTCGAAGTGTTCATGCAACCGTCGGAGCGTTGGGGTTTGCTCAACGCGGTCGTCGGTGTGCTCGCGGGTGACATCTTCGCGAACCGCGGCAATCGCTTCAAACTCGCGCTGTTTTTCGCACTTGTCAAATTGCAGCAGTGGCGCGGAGGCATCGCGCCGCGAATTGAATGGGAGGCGCTGCCGGCCGCCGCGTCGGCGAGCGCATAGAATCGAGAGATATGGCCACGGATCTGAAGCATCGCCTCAAAGAATTGCTCATCGACCGGCTGAAGTTCGAAGACATGACTCCGGACGACATTCCGGATGACGAGCCGCTCTTCGCCGGCGGCCTCGGGCTCGATTCCATCGATGCGCTCGAGATCGTGGTCATGCTCGAGAGCGAGTTCGGGATCAAGGTGAAGAACGAGAGCTCCGCGCGCGATTACTTCAAGTCGGTGTCGACGCTTGCGGATCTGGTCGGACAGAAGTTGTCGCAGGAACAGCCGCAGGCGTAAGTGGAGCGGCGGGCTCTCAGCCC
>JBQCJC010000263.1:0-3616 GCA_051953135.1 Thermoanaerobaculia bacterium
GGCTCTTAGCCCGCCGGATGGATTCGCTGTCGGCGGGCTAAGAGCCCGCCGCTCCTCTATTTCAATCGAATCCTCTGATGCTCGCTCCACGGCGTCATGTCCGAAAGAATCACGCGATCGCCTTCGCGCAAGCCACTACGAATCTCGACGCTGCTCACGGACGTACGGCCGATCGCGACGCTCGTTTGCGCCGCGTCGCGGCCCTCACGCGAGAGTTTTAAGAGACCAATCGTTGCGTCAGCGCTGCCCTGCATCGGCTTCGCGACATACAGCACGTTCTCGAGACGTTCGAGCTCGATCACGCCTTCGACGGTGAGGTCGGGCCGCGCGCCTTTCGGCAGGTCGCTGTCGATCGTGACGTCGACTCCGATCGTGCCGTTCTGCACGGCAGGATCGATGCGCGAGACATGACCATGCGCGAGTCCGTTGCGCGTGTCGATCTCGACGAGTTGTCCGACGGCGACGTCGCGCGCCTGCGTTTCGACGATGCGCAGTTGCGCTTGCAACGTCTCAGGCCGCGCGACGCGCGCGAGGTTCGTTCCGCTGATCACGCGTTGTCCGATCTCAACAGGGAGTTGCTGCAGCACGCCATCGAGCCCCGCGCGAACATGCAACGCTTCCGCATCTTTGCGTCGCAGCTCGTACAACGCGCGCAGTTGCTCGACGTGCGCGCGTTGCATGGTTCTGTCCGCGACCGCGGCTTTGCGGGCGATGTCGAGTCGCGTGCGCTCGATGTCGCTGCGCGTCGCGAGTTGCTCGGCGCGCGCTTTCGATTTTTTCAAGGTCAGCGCGGACGTGACGCCGTTCTTCGCGAGCTCTTCGTCGACTTCGACCTGAGCACGCGCCTCGGTGAGATCGGCATCGATGCTCGCTGCGGTGGCGCGCTCCGCGAGGATCGCACTTTCGAGCTCGATGTCGCGTTTCTGCAGTTCGGCGCGCGCGGCGCTGAGTTGCAACTCGGCATCGCGCGCGGCTTGTTCGACCTCGGGATTCGTGAGCTCGACGAGGATCGTGTTCGCGCTGACGTTGCTGCCGGGGCGCACGAGGATCTGTTCGACGCGCGCATCGGTTTGCGCGGCGATCCAGCGAATCTCGTCGGGCACGAGAACGCCGGTGCCGCGCACCTGTCGCACCATCGCACCGCGCTTCACGGTGTCGATGAAGAGCGCATCGCGATCGACTTCGGGCTCGGCCGGTTTCATGCGCGCGACGCCAAGTGCCGCCGCGGCAAGCAGCATGACGATGATGCCTGCGAGTACGAGTCGCTTGCGCCGTCGGGATGCCGCGAGATCGGGTCGTTGGACGTCCATCGAGTGGCCGCCTCTTCCGCAACGGGAGTGCCACGCGCGATGAACGAGAAATCAACGAGTTAGGCGGAGACGGGTGTGCGGCGGTGGGACGCGAATGTCCGCATTTGGGAAATTCGTCAGTGTTCTCGAATGATCTCGAGAGCGACTCTCGCAAGCCATTGATCGAAATCCGACAGGTCGCTCTTCGCGATGTCGTCGTCGATGAGCGCGAGTCGCTGCACAACGGCGGGGGATGCGCGGCGTGATCCGAGCGCCGCGATGACGCTGACCACGCTCGATTCGTCGTAATGGGCGCCTTCGACACCGCCGAAC
Source organism: Thermoanaerobaculia bacterium (assembly GCA_051953135.1). GTDB lineage: Bacteria > Acidobacteriota > Thermoanaerobaculia > Gp7-AA8 > Gp7-AA8 > QHVT01. Next base: position 1,623 of record JBQCJC010000263.1, read on the forward strand.
CAGCGTTGCGGCATCGAGAGCGCGAGTAGCGTCTCGGTGAGGCGCGCATCGTCGGTTGCGAAGTACTGCACGGCTGCGATGGCGCGTCCGCGATGCACCGGCGGAGCTTCGTCATCGAGGAGGCGATCGCGGAGCGCGTCGATGACACGCGTTCTGAGCTCGCTCGACAACTCGGAGTGTCCGTGCGACGCAATCTGGATCGCCGCTTCTTCTCGACGAACTCCGAACGAGGTTTCGAAGAAGTCGATCAGGTCCTGCGAGGGATCGAGCGTGTTCTGATCGTCGATCCCCATCGCATACAAGCACGCCAGCTCATACGCCTCGGCATCGTTCGCGCTCGCGAGCCGTTGCTCGACTTCACCGCGCACCTCACCGAATCGGTGCTCGATGTGCGCGCTCCATCCGCGCTCGAGCACGTCGTCGAGACACGGCTCCTGCGCAAAGAGGAAGAGCGCCAGCAGAAACATCGCAGGCGATCGTACGCGTTAAACCACAGTTCGAAAATATTCGATCGTGCGGCTCAATCCCTCTTCGAGCGGAACGCGCGGTTCCCAATCGAGAAGCGTTCTCGCCTTCGTGATGTCCGGCCTGCGAATTTTCGGATCGTCTTCAGGCAGCGGACGGAACTCGATCGGCGCGCTGGTGCCGGTGAGGCGTTTGATCTCCTGCGCGAATTGCAGGACGGTCATCTCCGCGGGATTGCCGATGTTCGTCGGCAGCACTTCGTTCGACATCAGCAGGCGATAGATGCCTTCGATGAGATCGCTCACGTAGCAGAACGAGCGCGTTTGCGAGCCGTCGCCGAACACCGTGAGCGGCTCGTTGCGCAGCGCCTGCGAGATGAACGCGGGCACGACGCGGCCGTCGTTGATGCGCATGCGCTCGCCGTACGTGTTGAAGATGCGCACGATGCGCGTATCGACTCCATGGAACCGGTGATACGCCATCGTCATCGCCTCGGCGAATCGTTTCGCCTCGTCGTACACGCCGCGCGGACCGACTGGATTCACGTTGCCCCAGTAATCCTCTTTCTGCGGATGCACGAGCGGATCGCCGTACGTCTCCGACGTCGACGCGAGGAGATAGCGCGCGTTCTTGTCCTTCGCGACGCCGAGGGTTTTGTGCGTGCCGAGGGAGCCGACCTTGAGCGTCTGGATCGGCTTTTCGAGGTAATCGATGGGACTTGCAGGAGACGCAAAATGCAGCACGTAATCGAGCGGCCCGTCGACGTGAATGTAGTTCGTCACGTCGTGCTTGATGAACGTGAATCCATCGCGCCCGAAGAGATGCTTGATGTTGTCCGGCGAGCCGGTGATGAAGTTGTCCATGCAGACCACTTCATGTCCGCGCTCGAGAAACAGCTCACAGAGGTGAGAGCCGAGAAACCCGGCCCCGCCGGTGATCAGTGCACGCGCCATCGTTTGCCTTTTGAGATCCTAGTTCGATTTGCGGACGTCTTCCGCGCGTCCGACGGACGTGTAGCGAAAGCCGAGTCCGGCCATGCGATGCGGTTCGTACACGTTGCGCAGATCGACGAGCACCGGTTCACGCAGAGCCTTGCGAATGCGATCGAAATTCAGCGCGCGGAATTCGTTCCACTCCGTCGCGAGAACCAGCGCGTCCGCGCCTTCCGCGGTCGAGTACGCGTCATCGCAATACACGACGTTCTCGAACATCGTCTTCGCGTTCTCCGCGGCTTGCGGGTCATATGCCCGAACCGTCGCGCCGCGCTCCTGCAATCCTTTGATGATCGGGATCGTGGGAGAGTCGCGCATGTCGTCGGTCTCGGGCTTGAACGCGAGACCGAGGAGACCGATGGTCTTGCCTTTCACATCGCCGCCAACCGCGTCGACGATCTTGTCGATCATGCGCAGCTTCACGTTGTCGTTCACGCGCAGCACGGCTTCCATGATCTGAAATTCGTACTCGTGACGACGCGCGATGTCGGCCATCGCGGACGTGTCTTTCGGAAAACACGAGCCGCCGAATCCGGG
>JBQCJC010000264.1:0-14601 GCA_051953135.1 Thermoanaerobaculia bacterium
CGAGCATGCCGAGCTTCCACAACTGATAGGCGATGTCTTTGCCGGTGTACGTGACGGTGCCGTTGGAGCGCACGAGGATTTTGTCCGGCTCGTTCATGCCCGAGAACTCCTCGGACTCGTCGAGCTTCATCACCCAGCAGCCTTTGTGCTTGCCTTCTTCTTCGAGGATCACCGCGCCGCTCTGCTTGAGCAGCTCGAACGCACGATCCCAGAAGTGCATGTGAATGATGTCGCTCTCCTTCGGCAGGAGGTCGTACCGGATGCCGAGGCGAAGCATCGTGGCGAGATGGCGCTTCACGATGGCGCGAGCGATCGTGATGCCGAGCTTCGACGTCTCGCCTTCCTGATGCTCGATGCGATGCAGCGTCTCACGACGCCACTCCTTCGCTTCCGGATGCTCGGCGTAGTAGTTCGCCATCTTCGAATACACGTCCCAGCAGATGTAATCGAAGCGCTCATTCGTCGCGATCAGTTGCTCGACGTCGGCGAGTGATTTCTTTTCGAGATGCTCGAACGCGACCACGACGTCCGCGACCTGCACGCCGGTGTCATCGATGTAGTTCTGCGTTTCGACGCGATCGCCGAGCCACTTCGCACAGCGCACGTACGTGTCGCCGAGCACGGCATTGCGCAGGTGACCGATGTGTGCGGCTTTGTTCGGATTGATGTTCGTGTGCTCGACGATCACGCGCTCGCCCGTCGGCGCCGGCGGCGCCATGACGTTGCGGAAATGCGCGGCCGTGAATCCACCGCGATCGATGCGGAAGTTGAGATAGCCCGCGCCCTCGACCGAAACGGATTGCACGAGAATCGGCAACTCCATTCCATTCGCGAGCTGCTCCGCGATCTCGCGCGGCTTGCGCTTCAACGCCTTCGCAAGCTCGAGCGCGATCGGCGTCGCCAGATCGCCCATGCTCAGCTTCGGCGGCGGCTGCAACACCACGCGCTCGACGGGATGACCGAAGAAAGCAAGCGTGCGGCTTTTGAGCGTTTCAATGAGTTGCTGTGTGATGTCTTCGAAGATCATGGGTAACTCCAGCGATGAGAGATGAGCGATGAGCGATGAACCGCATCGCGAGAGTCAACGTTTCTGACATGACGCCATGTCGAACGTCGCGGCTCTCGCGATGATGCTCATCGCTCATCGCTCATCTCTCATCGTTCATTCCAGTGCCCCGCATCGTTCCACTGCTTCAAAATCCACCTCTCGCCGCGTTTTGCGAACACGTTCAGTGCCGCGTTTTCCTGGGCGAAGTTGCGAGAGGTCATGACCGGGATGTCCAGCAGCGCGGTTGCGAGAATCCGTAACGCCGTGCCGTGCGTGACGATCACCGGTCGCTCCGTCGTCACGCTTTCGATTCCGCGCAAGACGCGGCGCCGCACGTCCATGTGCGATTCGCCCTCGGGGCACGGCTCTTCGCCGTCCGCGATCCAGCGCTGATAAATCTCCTCGTCCGTGCGGCGAACGTCGAGAAAGGAACAGCCTTCCCAGCGGCCGTAATTCATCTCGCGAAAATCTTCATTCGTGATGATCTCGAGACCGGTCACGTCACGAATTGCTTCCGCGGTCGACATCGCGCGGCCTAACGGCGATGAATACAACGCCGTCGGTTTGAGCTCGAGAATGCGTCGCGCGAGTTGCTGCACCTGCGCGCGGCCGAGCTCCGAGAGCTCGCTGTCATTCCACCCTTGCGCGATGCCGGCAACGTTGTGGACTGTCTGTCCGTGGCGAGCGAGTAGCAGATGATCGATCACGTCGTGACGGCCGCCGGATCGGGAGTCAGGAGCGAGTCCGCGGTCATCTCCGCGGGTTTCTCGATGCCGAGAATCTGCAGGATGGTCGGCGCGACGTTCGACAACACGCCGCCGCTGCGCAATGCGCCGTAACGCTTCTTCGGGTCGACGAGCATCAGCGGCACCGGATTCGTCGTGTGCGCGGTGTGCGGCTGACCGGTTTTCGGATCGAACATCAATTCCGCATTGCCGTGATCGGCCGTGATGAGCGCAACACCATCGACCTTCTCGACCGCGTTGAGAATGCGGTCGACGGCGACATCCGTGTCGTGCACCGCGGTCACGGTCGCATCCATGAATCCGGTGTGACCGACCATGTCGGGATTGGCGATGTTCATGATGATGACGTCGTACTTTTTCGACTCGATTGCCTCAACGACCTTGTCCGCGACTTCGAACACCGACATCTCCGGCTGCAGGTCGTACGTCTTCACTTTCGGCGAAGGTACGAGCATGCGTTCTTCACCCTCGAACTGCGTATCCGAGCCGCCGTTGAAGAAGAACGTGACGTGCGCGTACTTCTCGGTCTCGGCGATGCGGAACTGTTTGAGTCCCGCGCGCGAGAGCACTTCGCCGAGATTGTTCCGGATCGACTCAGGACCGTAGACGACCGGCAGATCGAACTTCTCGTGATAGCGATTCATCGTCACGAGCTGAATCTTCGGATGCACCGCGCGCACGAAGCCATCGAAGTCATCGTCTTTGAACGCGGTCACGATCTGGCGCATACGGTCCGCGCGGAAGTTGAAGAAGAAGAGCGCGTCGCCGTCTTCGATGCGGCCGAGGTGATTGCCGTCGGCGGTGACGACCGAGATCGGCTCCATGAATTCGTCGGTCACGTTCTGCTCGTAAAAACGGCGCACCGTTTCGAGCGGATCCTTCGTCTCAGTGCCGACGCCGAGCGTCATCAGGTCATAGCCGCGCTGCACGCGCTCCCAACGCTTGTCGCGATCCATCGTGAAGTAGCGGCCGATGATCGTCGCGAGCTTCGCGCTCTTTCCTTCGAGATGCGCGAGCAAATCGCCGAGATACTTCTCCGCGGATTTCGGCGGCGTATCGCGGCCGTCGAGAATCGCGTGAACGTAAACCTCTTTCGCGCCGAGCTCGAGCGCCGCATCGATCATGCCGTGCAGATGCGATTGCAACGAATGCACGCCGCCATCGGACAGCAGCCCCGCGAAATGCACGGCGTGCGCGTGCTTCACCGCGTCGACGAACACCGGATTCGTTTGCAGCTCGCCGTGTGCGATCGATTTGCTGATGCGCACGATGTCCTGATCGACGACGCGCCCCGCGCCGATGTTGAGATGACCGACTTCCGAGTTGCCCATCTGTCCTGCAGGAAGACCGACGGCGAGACCGGATGCATCGAGCGTGGTCCATGCGCTTTCGCGATAGAGCCGGTCGAAGCGCGGTGTGTCAGCGCTCGCGATCGCGTTCCATTCGGTTTCGTTGCGACAGCCGAAGCCATCGAGCACGATGAGGATGAGAAACGGACGGTCAGACATCGGGGCGCGAAGATAGCAGAAGTCGTCCGTTAAACTCGCCGCATGGGCCTGCCCGAGCAAGCCGAGCGCGATCCGGAAGCGAAAGCGCTCTTTCAACTGACGCGCGAGATGGAACTGCTGATTTCCGCGGCGCTCGTCTTCGCGTTGCTGCAGTTGCCGGAGTTTCTCGATCGCTGGTGGGAAGCGAGCTCGCTGCACCTCGGCGGCGTCTCGTTCTTCAGCGTCTTCATCATCTATTACGGCTGCAAGCTCATCGCATACGGGCTCATCGTCGCGATCTCCGCGCACTTCCTGCTGCGCGGATTCTGGGTCGCGATCATGAGTCTGCGCAGCGTGTATCCCGCGGGCTACGACACGACGAAGCTCGAGCACGGAAAGATCTATCAGGCGTTCTACGAGCGCCGGCTCATGACGCTGCAGGAGATCGAAGATCGCGTCGATCGCATCTCCGCATCGATCTTCGCGTTCGTCTTCCTGTTTCTGCTCTTGTTCCTCGCGATGAGCGTATGGGCGGCGGCGGGATGGTTGATCGGCTTCATCCTCGCGCGCGTCACCGGCAACGATGACCTCATCGGCATCACGGTTCTCGTCTGGTTCGGGCTCTTCCTCGCGGTGCAGATCTACGTCGCACTCATCGATCGGTACTCGAAGACGCACGAGGTGTCCGAAGGCACGAAGCGCAGCACGTTGCGCATCTTTCGCTGGATGCATTTCGCGACGCTCAACTTCATCTACGCGCCGGTATTCTTCACCTTCACGACGCACACGTCGCGGCGCCGCATGTCGACGCTGCTCATCGGCTTCATGTACTCGATGATCGGCGTGTTCATGTTCAGCCTCTTTCTCTCGCGCGGCGTGATCGGCTTCGACAGCTCTTCGTCTTACCCGCAACGCGCGGCCGAGGCGCAGCTTCGCCCGATTCATTACGAGTCGCTGCGCGATTCCGATCGCGCGGCGACTGCGCCGTCGATTCAGTCGGACGTGATCGACGGTCCGTACCTGCGTCTGTTCATTCCGTACGACGCGCGTGAAGACACCGAGCGCATGCGCAAACTGTGTCCGGACGTGCCGCCGATGCGCAGCGAAGGATTGTTCGTGGCACCGCGCAACAAGCCGGCGAAAGCGCGCGTCGATGCATTGGCCGCGTGCTTCGACAAGTTGTACGAAATCGAGATCGATGGAAAACGAATCGCGAATCCGGGCTTCGTCTTCTACCGCCATCCGCAGGGAAACATCCCCGGACGTCTGGCACTCATTCCTGCCGGATCGCTGGAAGCGGGACGGCACATGCTCACGGTGAAGCACACGCCGCTGCCGGGAAAGAAAGAGGACGACTCGCGCGACGAGTCGTTCATCCCATTCTGGAAGTGATTACGCGGATTGCTTTTCGCGCTTGAAGACCATGCCGATGTGATCGGTGGCGCCGGTCTTGAAGTTGATGGACGTGATGCTGACCAACTCCCAACCCTCATCGCCGAGGCGGTTCAACTCTTCGGCACGCCGCGGATCCATCGAGTAATTCTCCGACCGGACGTTGATGATCTTGTATTCCCAGGTCTTCATGTCCGCGCTCCCTCCCGGCGGTGCTGTAGCGAATGAGGTGGGTAAGTGTAGCAAACGGAAGCGCGAACGCTACTCGGACATCATCGCCAGCCTTCGCTTCGCCCCTTCGTGCGACGGATTGAATCGCAAGGCTTCCTCGAGACTCGCGCGAGCCTCGTCGCGATGCCCCTGCCGAACATCGACATCCGCGAGCATCACCAGCGCATCCGGAACGTACGGCATCACGGCGAGCACGTTCTGCAATTCCGCTTTTGCCGCATCGAGCTCGCCGCGTCGCGCGAACTGGCTGGCGAGCATCATGTGCGGCCGCACGAGCGTCGTGGTCGCGGGATCGTTCGCGAGTTTCTGCAACGCGGCGACGCCACGCGGATCGTTGAAACTCGTCAGCACCATCGCGGCCATCTGCCGCACCTGGACCGACGAATCCTCGACGTGTTGTGCGACATCGTTCGCCGCGCTCATCGCGTGCGCGTGTCCGAGTCCTTCGATGAAGTTCGCGCGTACGAGCGGATCGGGATCGTCGAGCAACGGCGCCAGCACTTCTGCCGCGGCGCGCGGGAAACGTTGCCCGAGCAGCAGCGCACACGCACCGCGAAGAATGTTGCTCTCGCCGCGATCTTCGATCACGGCACGCAATGAAGGCAGACTCGCAGTCGCGGTTTTCTCATCGATCGCGTTCGCGAGTCGCACACGACGCGCCTGACGCCGATCGATGTCCGGCCACCACGCGCGCATCGTCGCCTGCAACTCGTTCGGCGATTTCTTCTCGTGGCATTCGCCGCACGCATTCGGCACATCGTGTTCCGCGGTGACGACTGGATTCGGGATGTCGATCGTGTGATCCGCGAATTTGTCGAGCACGCCCGTGACGACGTTCGGCATGTGACACGACTCGCAACTCACGTTCTTGTGATGCGAGTGCTGCTCGCGCTGCGCGACGACGTTCGTGTGACAGCTCTCGCATCCCGCATGCGCGGCCGGCTTCAACTCATTGACGCCGTGATCCTGATGCGGCGCGGTGTGACACGAGAGGCACGTCGCACCGCCTTTCAGCAAACACCGCGATTGCAGCAGCGCCTGATACTCGAAGCTCGACGAGCTCGGAAGTCCATCGGCGAAGTACTCGGCGGAGCGTTGATTGCCGTCGACGATCACGAGCGGCTGAAACTTGTCGTCGTAACGATCGCCGGCGTTGTAGCGATGCGCGCGATCGAACTTCGGATAGATCGGATCGCGCGGGCCATGGCACGAGCCGCAAATCTCGAGCGCGATCTTCTTGTCGACGTGGCCCGGATGAATCACATCCGCTTTCGCTTTCGTCTCCGCATGGCGCGCCGCGGGACCATGACAGCTCTCGCACGCGACACCTGCGTCCGAATAGCTCGTCGACCACTGATGCGTGTTGCGGTCGTAACGCACATCGAGTCCGGTGGTGTGGCACTCGAAGCATTCGTGATTGGCGGTGCGCCGGAAGTTCGTCCAGTAAAACGGATGCTCCTCGGTCACCACTCCTTGCTTCTTCTCGTTGTAATCGACCCACGCGCCGCGACCGGTGACGTGAAAGTAAACCGGCAGGACCTGCATGCGTCCGTCCGGAAACTCGGTGACGGTGTCCTGCATGCGCTTCCCGCCGACGACATACTTCACCGGAAACGCCGCGACTTTGCCGCCCGGTCCTTTCGTGCGCATGACGAACGCATCGCCGCGCTTCTGCATCCACGCTTCGCTCGATGCGCCGCGATAGTGCGCGTTCGCGAAATCGCCGACGACGTATTGCGGCTCCGCGGGTGAGAGCGCACGTGCGTGCCAGTCTTTCGACCAGCGCTCGAATTTTTCCTGATGACAGTCGCGACATGCGTCCGCGCCCGCGTAGGCATCGCGCGACGGAAGATTGCCCTCGTCCTCTTCGCTACGCCGCGCGGACGGCTGTGCCGCACGTTTCGCAACGACGCGTTCGTGCTGCCCGCGGCATGTGAGCACGAGTGCCGCGAGCACGATCGAGACGACCGCGCGGGTGCGCATCAGCCTTCTTTGGCGCGGAACGTGTCGTGACACGCGCCGCACGCTTTTTTCATCGCGTCGAGCTGCGTGGCGATCGCTTTCATGTCGTTCGTCTTCGCCAGCTGCTGCATCTTGCCGGCTTCAGTCTCGAGCTTCTGCGCCGCGGCTTTGAATTGCGCGGGCTTCGTCCAGACTTCGGGCAGCGCGTCCGTCGCGACTTTGTCCGGGCTCGTGCCGGCGGTGAACATCGACGGCATCTGGCGCGCGAGCTCTTTCACGGCGGCGGCGTGCGAGGCGAGATCACTCTTGAACGGCGCACCTTTCGTGATCGAAGTCATCGCGTTCATGTAGCCGGCCATCGACTTCATGAGCGCCTGACGGTATTTGACGACGTCAGCCTCACCGGCATTGAGCGAAACGGCAGAGAAGAGAAGTGCACAGAGGAAAACCGGGCGCGTTTTCATGGACGCGCCGATTATAGGCTGGCGCGCCACTCCACCGCTTCGGCCGGATAGTCCGTGATCACGCCATCACAGCCAAGCTCGCGCAGACGTTCCCACTCGAACTTCGTATTCGCGGTCCACGGCACGACCTTCACTCCGCGCTCGTGCAGCGACTCGACCAGCTCGCGATCGACATAGCGAAACTGCGGGAAGCACCAGGTTGCGCCGATGCGCTGCGCGTAATCGGCGAGATCGACGATGTAGCCGTAGACCGTGATGCCGAGGGGAGTCGTGATTCCGCGGGTGCGGAGGGAGGTCACGATGGAGTGATCGAAGGACGCAATCACGCAGTTCGGCCATTCCCCCACTGCGGCGATCAGCTCTTCCTCCCATTTGCTTCGCTTGACCTCGAGGATCATGGTCGTGCGTCCGGCGAAACGGCCGAGGTCGGAGAGACGCTCGATCATGGCACCGCGCTCGGCGCATTGCGTGAACGTGAGCGACTCGATCGACTCCTCGCGCAACTCGTCGTCGTGGTAGAGCACGGCGGTGCGATCGAAGAGCAATCGCAGGTCCGTTTCGAAGCCATCCGCGCCTGCGCGCAGCGTCTCTTCAAACGATGCGATCGTGTTCTCCGGAAAGCGCTTCGGACTCCCGCGATGACCGTAGATCTCGAAGCGTTCCGGCATGGCTAATCCCTTGTTCCCCTAAAACTAACGTGGTAGCTTGCTCGGCGTTCAGCGGAGCCAATTCAATGCCGAAAAAGATCCTTCTCGCGGACGACAGTATCACTATCCAGAAGGTCGTCGAGCTGACGTTTTCCGACGGGGATTACGAAGTCACCGCGGTCAACAATGGCGCCAAAGCGCTGCAGAAACTCGCCGAGATGCGGCCGGACATCATCCTCTCCGACATCATCATGCCGGAGAAGAACGGATACGAAGTCTGCGAGTACGTGAAGTCGCATCCCGAGTTCCGCAACATCCCTGTGGTGCTGCTGACCGGCACGTTCGAGCCGTTCGATCCCGATCGTGCGGAGAAGGCCGGCTGCGACGCGGTGGTCACGAAGCCGTTCGAATCGCAGAGCCTCATCCATAAAGTCGAGGAACTGATCGCGGCATCGGCATCGAGCCATGCGGCTCCCGCGCCTGTCGCCGAAGAACCGGCACCGGCGTCATCGCCGTGGATGGATGACACGCCGATCGAATTGCCGCAGCCAACTCCAACCCCCATCTCGTCACCCTCTCCCTTCAGCACGACCTCGGGCAATTTCCCGCCGGTCGCGCCGGAAGCACCATCGCCGTTCACGACGTCCGGCGGTTCGTTCCCCACTCCTTCCGAAGCCTTCACGCACGACAGCGACATCTTCAACGCCGCACCGATCTCCGGTGCAACGACGGAGATGCCGTTCGATGCACAGTCCGCGTCGCCATTCAGCAACGAGACGCGCGCCTTCTCGAAGATGAGCTTCGACGAGATGCAGCAACTCGCGCCGCCGCCGATTCCTCCTCCGATTCCCGAGCCGTCTCCGTGGGACGAGCCTGCCGATCTCAACACCGGAGGCGAAACTCGCGCGTTCACGAAGATGTCGTTCGACGACTTCGCGACGCCTGCGCCACAGCCGGAACCGGAGCCCGAAGCGGAATCGCCGTTCGGTGCGCCACCTCCCGCCGAAGAGTTCAGCAGCGAGACGCGCGCATTTACGAAGATGAGCCTCGACGAACTGCAGCAACTGCAGTCGCCGGCGCCGTCGTATTCAGCACCCGAGCCCGCGTTCACCGCTCCGGAGCCAGCGTACTCTGCACCGGAGCCCGAACCGCAGCAGCCGGTGATCGAGCCCGCTGTCGATGAGTCGCCGTGGGGCGAATCACAGGGGAGCGGCAGCGCGAGCCCGTGGGACGAGCCCGCGGCTTCGCCGTTCGCAAGTGAGACGCGTGCGTTCCCGAAGATGTCGTTCGACGAACTGCAGCAACTCTCGTCGACGCCTGCTCCCGCACCAGAACCCGAACCGTCTTCGCCATGGGGCGAGTCCGAATCACCCGTCGTCACCGGCGGCGAGACCCGCGCGTTCCCGAAGATGTCGTTCGAAGAATTGCAGCAACTCTCGTCGACGCCTGCTCCTGCCGCGGAGCCGGAGCCGTCTCCGTGGGAAGAACCGGCGGCAGCGCCGGCGTGGTCGCCAACGAGCGACACGAACGCGATCGAAACGCCGTCGTCCGCTGAAAGCTTCACCACGACGGCAGTGCCGTTCGCGCAGCCAACGACACCGAGCTTCGGCGGATACGAAGAACCGGCCGAGCCTGAAGACTTGCCGTTCGCAACGACGACGACGGATGACGAAGAACCCGTTATCGCGAGCGAGGAACCGTCCGAGCCATTGTGGTCCCCGGCGTCTGCATCGGTGGCGGAAGCAGTCGCGGAATCCGCGGAACCGCCGATGCCGTCGAGCGTGCTCGCACCTGAAACGCCGTCACTGCCGATTCGCAGCAGCGATCTTTCGGACGAACAGATCGATCGCATCGCACGCCGCGTGGTCGAGCTCATGTCCGATCAGGTCGTGCGCAACATCGCGTGGGAAGTGATTCCTGATCTCGCGGAGATGGTCGTCAAGGAGCGCATCCGGCAGCTCGAGTCCGAAGCTTGAAGATCTACACGCGCACTGGCGATCACGGCCAGACTTCGCTCTTCGGCGGCACGCGTGTCGCCAAGAGCGATGCGCGGATCGAGTCTTACGGCACCATCGACGAGTTGTCGTCCTTCATCGGCGTCGCACGCGCGGCGTCTCTTCCGCAATTCGTCGACGATGAATTGCATCGCGTGCAAATCGATCTCTTCGAGATCGGCGCGCATCTCGCCTCCCCCGGCACCTCACGATTCCTCGGCGTCGAAACCGCGCGGATCGAAGCACTCGAGCACGCGATCGACGTGATGGAGAGCGAGCTCGTACCGCTCAGGAACTTCATTCTTCCGGGCGGTGCGTTGGGCGCAGCGCAGTTGCATGTTGCGCGAACGGTGTGCAGACGCGCGGAGCGGCTCGTCGTTGCGCTCGAGGATTTCTCGCCAGCGACGATCTCGACGATCGCGTATCTGAATCGATTGTCGGATTACCTGTTCGTGGCGGCGCGATTCGCGAATCTCAAGGCAGGCGTGGAAGACGTGCCCTGGATGAGGTGATTCGTTCTGCCCTCTGGAGCGACCAATTTCACGTTTGCGAAATTGGTCGGGGCAAGAGGACTTGAACCTCCGACCTCACGGTCCCGAACCGTGCGCTCTACCAGGCTGAGCTATGCCCCGATTTCGAATCAGCCGCGAGTGGCCTCGCGGCAAGAGGCGCGGATTCTAGGTGATTCGCGCCGAGCGGTCAAACTAACCTGAGACCCCTGATTGCTATTCCTGCATCGCAACGAAGCAGTGACGACGGAATCGCCTCTCGAACCCTCCCGTTGCTTTCCATGAAAGACAAGGAGGCAGACCACCATGAAACGAATCACTTTGGTCCTCGCGCTTTTCGCGCTTGTCCTCCCCACGCTTGCTCAGCAGGTCGAGGTTGCGAAACCGCAGCCGTTCGGCGAAAAGATCGACGTGAATGCCGTACTGCTCGACGTCATCGTCACCGACTCCAAAGGCCATCAAATCCTCGGCCTGGGCAAAGACGATTTCATCGTGAAAGAAGACGGCGTCGCACAGAACATCGAATCCGTCGACTACTTCACCAATCGCCGCCTGCTCGATCAACGTGAGGAGAACGCACCGTTCAAAGTCGAACGCGTGCACGAAGACCGCTACTTCATCTTCTTCTTCGACAAACCCGACGCCGGCGCTCTGGCCAGCGAGATCAATCGCGCCCGTCAGGCCACGATCGACTTCGTGAAAAACGAGATGCAGCCGACCGACTACGTCGCGATCGTCGGCCACGACATGCGTCTCAAGATCTACAGCGATTTCTCGAACAACAAGCAGCAGCTCCTGAGCGCGCTGAATGACGTGCAGAAATTCGGCAAGGGCGTTGTCACGCCGCCCGCGGGTAATGGCCCGTCACTGCTTCGCAACTCCGAGCACAATCTCATCAACGACACCGGCAGCGTGTACAAGGGCCTCGACTACATCGCCGATGCGTCACGCTCGATCCGCGGCCGCAAGAACCTCGTGTTGTTCTCGCCGGGAATCAGGGATCGTTTCGAGAACATCGTCGCCGGCTCGCTCACGAAGCGTTCCGATGATTTCGACGAAGCGCTGCGATCGCTCAACGCATCGAACATCGCCGTGTATGGCGTGCAATTGCAGCAGGAAGCCGGCATCACGCCGTTGATTCACCAGCGCCTCACGGAGCTGTCGAACGAAACCGGCGGCAACTACTTCATGTTCAACACGAGCTTCGAACCGGCCGTGAAGCGCATCGAGAACACCAACAGCGGGTATTACCTGGTGTCGTACAGCTCGAAGAAACCGCGCGGCGAAAAGGGATTTCAGAAGGTCGATGTGAAGCTGAAGAATCCGGAGTTCAAGGTCGTCGCTCGTAACGGCTACGAATACGGCGGGTGATCAGTCTCACTCGCTCGCCCGGCCGCAACTGGGCGAGCTTCCACCTCTCCGACGTGATCACGGTCATCGGCTGCAGATAGCCGCCGGTGACCGGATGATCCGGTCCCATCGCAATCAGACTTCCATCGGGATGCAGTTGCACCGTTCCGCACTGCATGCCGATCGATTTCAAATCCGCCGGAATCGCGACGTCGAGTTTCTGCAGCGGCTTCAAGCGAATCCCCACGCGATCGAGCTGCGGCGTGACTTCGCATTCGACTTCTTCAATTCCGACGTCGTGCGGTCCGCGAATCGCATGAATCGTCAGACGATCGTCGCGATTCGGAATCGGCTCGACGACGCCTTCGTCATCGCCGATCGCGAGATATCCGCGCAATCCGTTGTTCACGCGACCGAACTGCGTTTCCTCGTTTGCGCGTACGCGCTGCACACGAACGTCGCCATCGCACCACGCGAGCACGGCATCACGATGCACGCGAATGCGCGGTCCGACCATCGCGCACTCGAGCAACACGACATTGCCGCGAACGGCATTCATCGCAATGCGCGCGAGTACGTCATCGAATGGATTCGTGGTCTCGATGGTGAGCGGTGAGCGGAGAAGCTCAAACCTGTCATCGCGACCGAGCGAAGCGAGTGGAAGGATCCCCTTCCGATCGGCAGCGGATGCCTCGACTTCGCTCGGGATGACACGGAGTCGGTCTCCAGCATCGATCCCTAACTCTTCGTTCGTGTGACCGAGAATGTTCCACCCACCAGGCGAATCCATCGGATAAAAACCCGCCACGTTTCCCGCGATCGCAAACGATCCGCGCTTCACGTTGCGCGACGTTGCGCGTCGCGGCATCGACCACTCCTCCGGCCAGCCATCGAGATACGCGAACCCGCCGCTGAATCCGATGTAGCGCGCGGTCAGCGTGAGCATCTGCACGCGTGCGAGAAACGTCTCGCGCGTGAGCGAATGCAGCGCGAGAAACTCGGCGAGATCTTCGCCGTCGAACGTCACGGCGATGACGCGCGGCGCTTTCGCTTCGATCGCATGCACATCGAGCGGCGGCCAGTCTTCGAACAATGCGCGCGGCGGTTCTTCGTCACGCCAGTGCACAAGCAGCGACGAATGTCCTGGCACGACCTTCGTCACGCGATCGATGCCGCGTGCGTACGCGGCCGCGGCGTGAAGCTTCGCGGCGGTGACGTCGCCAAGGTCGAGAAGCACGGCCCGGTCTCCGGCTGGCGCGAGTTGCATCGCATGGTGATAACGTCCGCGGGCATGAATCGCAAGCACGAACAGATCCTCATCGAGATCGCCAACGAATCGATGACCGAGCACGGTCTCGAGCCGGAGTTCGACGCCGCGGTACGGCGCCAGCTCGATCAACTGCACGCGCCGGCATATGACGATGAACTGCGCGACATGCGCGATCTGCCCTGGTGTTCGATCGATAACGACGATTCGCGCGATCTCGATCAGCTCACCTGGGCCGAGGATCTGGGGGATGGCGACATTCGCATGTATGTCGCGGTCGCGGACGTCGATGCGCTCGTGCGCAAAGACACGCCCATCGACCGGCATGCGCGCACGAACACGACGTCGGTCTACACCGCCGCGCGCATTTTTCCGATGCTGCCGGAGAAACTCTCAACCGATCTCACGTCGCTGAACGAAGGCGAAGATCGCGTCGCGATGATCATCGAGCTGACGATTCGCGAAGACGGCACCGTTGCGGACAGCACCGTTTATCGCGCGCTCGTGCACAACAAGGCGAAGCTTGCATACGACCGCGTGGCCGCGTGGCTCGATGGCGAAGACGATGAGCCGGAGAAAGTGACGCGAGTGCGCGGACTCGCGGAGACGCTGCGCTTGCAGGATCGCGTCGCCGACAAGATGCGCGATGTGCGGCACGAGCATGGCGCGCTCGATCTCGAAACGATCGAAGCGCGGCCGGTGATTGAGGACGGCGCCGTCGTCGATCTGCGCCAGGCGCGCCGCAACAACGCACGCCTGCTCATCGAAGACTTCATGATCGCCGCGAACGGCGCCACGGCGCGCTTCCTGGTGAGCAAAGGATTTCCGAGCATTCGCCGTGTCGTGCGCTCGCCGGAGCGCTGGGATCGCATCGAGCGCATCGCCGAGCAGGTCGGCGAACGTTTGCCGCCCGATCCCGATCCCATCGCGCTCGAAGCGTTTCTACGCCGCCGCAAGAAAGCCGATCCGACGACGTTCCCCGATCTGTCGTTGTCGATCGTGAAAGCGATGGGCGCGGGCGAATACGTCGTCGAGGAGCCGGGCGAGAAATCGATCGGACACTTCGGGCTGGCGGTGAAGGATTACTCGCACTCGACCGCGCCGAATCGCCGCTACCCCGATCTCATCACGCATCGGTTGGTGAAGGCGGCGCTCGCGGGAAAAGCCGCGCCGTACGACATCGATGAGCTCACGGAGCTCGCGTCGCATTGCACGGCGCAGGAAGACGCCGCGAACAAGGTCGAGCGTCACGTGCGCAAAGCCGCGGCGGCGATGATGCTTTCGAATCGCATCGGCGAGCGCTTCGATGCGATCGTCACCGGCGCCTCGTCGAAAGGAACGTGGGTGCGCATCTTCCACCCGCCGGTCGAAGGAAAGCTCGTGCACGGACACGAAGGGTTGGATATCGGCGATCGCGTGCGGGTGAAGCTGGTGGACGTGAATCCGGACCGCGGCTTCATCGACTTCGCCCGGCACGGCCGGGACCGCTGATTGCCGCGCAGAT
>JBQCJC010000265.1:0-11379 GCA_051953135.1 Thermoanaerobaculia bacterium
CCGCGCGAGCTACGCTCGCGATTGCGGTACGAGGCTTGTGATTCGCGCCACCCACCCGCCCAGGTCCCTCGCTACGCTCGGGATGACACCCCGAGGGGCCTCGGTACGAGGCTTGTGATTCGCGCTACGCGCTCCGCTACCTTCGCGAATCTTCGAGCGCTTTGATCCTCGTCACGATGTCGCGGTAATTCGAGTTCATCCCGTACACCTCGAGGAACGCTTTCTGCGCGGCGTCGGTGTCGCCCACTTCCTGATACGCGGAGCCGAGGTCGTAGAGCAAGCCAATGTGCTCTTCCTCGGTGATCTCCGGCATTTCGAGACCTTTGCGATACCACTTGATCGCGAGCTGCGGCATGCCTTTTTCGAGGAAGCAGAGGCCGAGCATCGACGCGCACTCGACGGCGCGCTTCGGATCTTTCGATGCGAGCTGGAACTCTCCGATGGCTTCATCGATGAGTCCCATTTCCTTGTACGCGATGCCGAGGTTGTAGTGCGTGTCGTAATCCTCGGAATCGAGTTGCTGCTCAACGCCCTTCTTGAACTCCTTGAAGATCTCTTCGAGCGACTGCTCTTCTTCCGACAGCGAGATCGGCTCTTCGTCTTCCGCGAGCTCCGATTCCAGCTCCGCCGCGAGATCGAAGAAGTTGTCTTCATCCGCGAAGAGATTCTCTTCCTGCACGAGTGACGCGCTCATCGGAGCAACCGGTGGCGCCGATGCAACAGCAGGCGGTGGCGGAGGAATCACCGGTGCCGGCGTGACGAAATCATCTTCGTCTTCATCCGGAATCGCGGAGAGCAATTCGCTCTCGATCTCATCCCGCGAAAGAACGGGAGGACGCGGCGCCGCTGCTGCCTGCGCCGCGGCGGCAGCAGTTGCCGCGGCATCGATGCGATCGCGACGCGTTTCGAGATCGGCGTTGCCGGGGAATCGCGCCTGCAGCACATCGAGCTTGCGACGCGCTTCATCGAACAACTCCTGTTCGATGTAGAAGTCGATCTCGCCAACTTCTTCGAGCGGCAACTGCTCGCCGCCGAATCCGCTGTCGAAATCATCGCCGCCGAAGAACACTTCATTCGATGCAGCGACCGGCTCCGGCTCGGGCTCCGGCTCCGGTTCGAAGCTCACCGCTGGTGCGGGCTCATCGAACGACAACGCGTCATCAAACGTCGCTGTCTCGGTGGAACCGAACTCGCTCGCGAACTCCGTTGCCGGTTCCGCGGCGAACTCAGAAATCAGTTCTGCTTCGTCTTCGATCTCGAGCGACGTCGTGAGTTCGAGCTCTTCTTCCGGCGCGAGCTCGATCGCCTCTTCGGCGACGGTCTCGATCACCGGCTCCGGCTCTTCGAGATCGAACTCGATCTCCGTCGCACCGCCGGCGTCGAGATCGAACGTCAGCTCATCGCCACCGGCGCCAATGTCGTCGAGCGAGATCGGCGCAACGGGAGGAGGCGGCGCCGGTTTCGCAGCGGCAGGCATCGGGCGCTCTGCCGTCTGCGCGCGCACCGGACCCGTCTTCGCGCCGAGCTGTGGCTCGAACGCATGGCCACGCGAGACGAACTCGTTGCGCACCGCATCGATCGTCGCGGCATCGCCATTCGCATGGAGCACGCCGACATACGCCTGCGCGGCATTGCGCGCGGCAGCAACGTCGCCTTCTTCGAGAAAGATGCGGAACAGCCGCTCGTGCGCGGTGAGATTTTTCGGCGAACGCTCGAGCACCGCGCGCAGATGCTCCGCCGCTTTCTCCGCGAGTCCGTACTTCGAGAAGACCTCGGCCTCGGTGAGATGCTCGGTGATGAAATCGAGATCGTCGCCGGATTCAGCGGCATCTCCTGCCAGCTCCACCGCGGGACGCAGCGCCTGCGCCGGAGGCGGCGGTTGCGGCTGCGTGCGTTCGAGCGAGGATGGCGGCGGCGTCCGCTGCGGCGGCGCAGGCGGAACATCGAGTGAGAAATCGAGCTCAAGTCCCGGCGATGCATCGAGATCGATCGAAAGCGCGTCATCCGCTTCCTCCGCGACATCGAATGATGGCGCCGGCTCTTCGATCTCCATCGGCGGCAGCGGCGCATCGAGCGAGCGCGTGCGCGGCGGCAGCGTATCGACGCCGCCGATCTGCGTACGCACGAACTGCAGCTTCGTGCGGTGCTGCGAGTTCTGCGGCTCTTTCGCGATGAGCCGCTCCAGCACCTTCGCCGCTTCTTCGTACCGCCCGCGTCCCATGTGCGCCTCGGCGAGGCTGTTCATCGACGCGAGCACATTCGTTTCTTCGTTGAGTCGCGTGTACACCGCGACGAGACGCTCGAGCGTCGGTGCGTGACCCGCGTCGATGCGCAAGATGCGATTCAGCATCTCGATCGCGACATGTCTCTCGCCGCGCGCAAGCGCTTTCTCGACGAGCGGCGCGATCATCTCGAGTGCTTTGTCCGCATCGTTCTGACGCAGATACAACTCGGCGAGTGCATCACGCACCGACGTTTCGTTCGGATCCGATGCGAGTGCGCGCTCGAGTGTCGCGCGCGCCGTGTTCGCGTCACCTTTGCCGAGCTGGATCTTGCCGAGCATCGCCAGCAGACGCGGATGATTGGCGTTCTGTTCGAGCGCGGCCTCGACGATCTGCTGCGCGTTCGCGAAGTCTTTCGCTTCGAGCAGCGCGGTGACGAGTGAATCGACGAGATCGGTGTTCTTCGCGTCGATCTTCAGCGCCTTGCGGAAGACCTGCACGGCTTCGTCGAGCATGCCGCGCTTGAGCAGCATGCGGCCGACGCGGTCGTACTCTTTCAGCGCATCGCTGGTTTGATTGTTCTGCGAGTAGAGATCGGCGAGCTTGACGTGAACGTTGATCGAGTTCGGGTCGAGCTCGGAGATCTTTTTGTAGATGCCGAGGGCGTTGGCGGGCTCGCCGTGCTTCAGATAGAAATCGGCGAGGACCTGATACTGGCTCTTCGCCTCCATCGCCAGACCCTGCTTCGCGTACAGATCGGCGAGACGCGCGTAGATGTCGAGCTTCGAAGGATCAAGCTTGTTGATCTTCTTGTAGATCGCGATGGCTTTGAGAAAAAAACCATCCTTCGAATAGTGCTCCGCGATCTTGCTGAAGACCATCACCGCTTCGTCGTTGCGGTTGATGCGCACCCACAAATCGCCGATGCGATTGAGAGTATTGACGTCGTTTGGATTGTCGTCGAGGAGCCGCTCGTACTCCTTGATCGCCGGCTCGATCTTGCCTTTGGCGACCAGCTTTTCCGCGCTGGCGATGACTTTATCGCGTTGTACCGCCATCTTCCTCGCTGACGCCGAAAAGCAGCCTCGGCTCCTCCACCCCTTCAAACGACTTGCGATGAATCGGACTAGGACCGTACGTCTTCAGTGCGGCCTGGTGACTCTCTGTCGCGTAGCCCCGGTTGTGCTTGAAATCGTAAACGGGGTAGCGCTCATGATACGACTCCATCAACAGATCGCGATAGACCTTGGCCACGATCGATGCCGCACCGATCGACACGCTGCGACGATCGCCTTTGATCAACGGAATCTGCGGCATCTCGATGTTCTCGAGCGTCACCGCATCGAGCAGCAATACATCGGGACGAATCGACAGATCGTGAATCGACTGCTCCATCGCCAGCTTGCTTGCGCGAAGGATGTTGATGCGATCGATCGTCGATGGCTCGACGACGCCGACGCTCACGGCTCGTGCGCGAGAAAGAATCAATCGGCAGATCGAGATGCGATCCGCGTGCTCGATGAGCTTGGAGTCATTCACGCCGAACAGCGTGGGATCGGATTCGAGGATCACGCACGCGGCCACGACAGGTCCGGCGAGACAGCCTCGGCCCACTTCATCCGTGCCTGCGATGGCGCGAAAGCCGAACGATCGCAGCTCGCGCTCCACGGTCGACAACTCCGCGACGCGTGCGAGCTCCTGGAACAGCGAGTCGTAGAGACGCTCGCCGGGCTCGCGTTTTTTTGGTTTCGTTTTCGCGCGCGGGCGCGTGGTGACGGTTGTCGGGGGCATCGAGCTGCGAGATTCTCGCGCAAAAACAAATCGGCCGCCTCAGTGATGAAGCGGCCGACTGCGGATGTAGCGGAAGGATGACGCGCTCGCGATCAGCGAGGGCGCTTCTCTTCGATACGTGCCGCTTTGCCGCGCAGCTCGCGGAGGTAGTACAGCTTCGCGCGACGGACGCGGCCGTGACGCTCGACCTCGATCTTGTCGATCGTCGGCGAGTAGAGCGGGAACATGCGCTCGACACCGATGCCGCCCGAGATCTTGCGGACCGTGAACATCTGGCGCGTACCGCCGCCCTTGCGGGAGATGACGACGCCCTGGAACACCTGGATGCGTTCCTTGTCGCCTTCTTTGACTTTGACGTGAACTTTGATGGTGTCGCCGGGCGCGAACGACGGGATGTCCGTACGCTTGATCTCCTGCGACTCGACGAGTTTCATGATGTCTGGCATTGACTAGACTCCGTTTTCCAAAAAGCGGGTAAGTATAAACGTTTGCCGGTTGCCCGTAACCAGTTTCGAGCGCGGGACGAACTGGGCACAGGCAACAGGCAACCCGTAGCTCGGCCTAGAACTCACGAAGGCGGTGGAGAATTTCCCGCGCCTCGTCATCGAGCTCGGCCGAGTCGAGAAGATCGGGCCGCTTCGCCAGCGTCGCCCGCAACGCCTGCTCTTTCCGCCACTTGCGAATCTTCTCGTGATGTCCGGAAAGCAGCACGTCCGGAATGCGCATTCCCCGCACTTCCTCAGGGCGGGTGTAATGGGGGTAATCCAGCAGGCCGTTGAAGAACGAGTCTTCCTCGACCGAGCCGCTGTTGCCGACGACGCCGGGAATCATGCGGCCGATCGCATCGGCCATGAGCATCGCCGGCAATTCACCGCCGGAAACGACGAAGTCACCGATCGAGATCTCGTCGGGCTGCAACGCGTCATGCACGCGATGATCGAAGCCTTCGTAACGGCCGCAGAGAAAGACGAGATGTGGTTTCGCAGCGAGCTCGCGCGCGACGGCTTGATCAAAGCAACGGCCCTGAGGGGAAGTCAGGATGATGTGGGGGCTGCGCGCGACGTCGTTTTCCCCCTCGGCCCTCGGCCCTCGGCCCTCAGCCCTTATGCCATCCAACGCGCGCAACACCGGCTCCGCGAGCATCACCATCCCCGGCCCGCCGCCGTACGCTTCGTCATCGGTGGAGCGATGACGATCGCTCGTGTAGTCGCGCAAATCCCACGTGCGAATCTCGAGCAGTCCCTGTTTGATGCCGCGCGCGATCACGCCTTCCGCGGTGAAGGGCGCGAACATCGACGGGAAGATCGTGACGAAATCAATCCGCAACGGAATCAAGATCGTCCAAACCTTCCGGAAGCGCCACGATCATCGTCTTCGCTTCGATGTCGATCTCGGTGCAGAGATCCGCGGCGAACGGCAGCTCGAACTCTTTTCCGTCCGGACGCTTCACGTTGAGCAGCACACCGCCGCCGCCTTCGATCACGTCCGTGACGACGCCGCGATTCACGCCTTCGGCATCGAAGAGCGTGAGGCCGACCAGGTCGTGCAGGAAGTACTCGTCTTCATCGAGCTCGCGCGCCTGCTCTTCCGGAATCTCGACGGTCCAGTTCTGCAGACGCTGCACGTCTTCCGGCGAGTCGAGTCCGACGAACTTCACGAGAGCGCGATCGGCATGTGCACGCCAGCGCTCGATCGTCACATCGCGCGTCTGCTTCTCATCGGGAGAAACGAGCGTCACGGTTTCGAGCTCGTCGAAGCGATCGAGCGAATCGGTCCACGGCTCGATGCTCGCTTCGCCGCGAACTCCATGCGCTTTGCGGAGGATGCCAATGGCGATGCGAGACATCGCCGTCAATCGAGGATGTCGAGCGTGTAGCGGCGGCGCGACTTCTGTCCCGCCGCCGCGAGCACCGTGCGAATGGCACGCGCGGTACGGCCCTGCCGGCCGATCACTTTTCCAAGATCGGCAGGGGCCACTTCCAGCTCGAGCACTCCCCCCTGGTCCCCGCGCTCATACGAACGCACGCGGACCTCGTCGGGATTGTCGACGAGGGACTTCGCCAGGAACTCGACCAGCTCTTTCATGAGCGAAAAGAAAACTACTTGAGCTTCTTGAGAAGCGACTTCACGGTCGGCGAGAGCTGTGCGCCCTTGGCCACCCAGTAGTCGACGCGCTCGCGGTCGATCTTCACGTCCGCCGGATTCTTCTTCGGGTCGTAATGTCCGATCTGCTCGACCGTCGAAGCGGACGGCGTCTTCAGTGAATCGGAAACCACGACGCGGTAGAACGGAGCGTGAGTAGCGCCACCGCGGCGCAAACGGATCTTCAGCATCTGACTGACTCCTTGGTTTGTGAGGCTCGCAAACGAGCCGAGGGTACGACGGGCCGGAAATCCTACCCGAGCCCGCGCCGGAACAGCAACAGGTATGACCGAATTCCGTAGCGCACGTCATCCCGAGCGTAGCGAGGGACCTGGGCGGGCGGTGGCGCGTAACACACGCCTCGTACCACCACCCGAGCCCCTGACCCCTCGCTCCCGCTCGGGGTGACATGAGCTATTGCATGAATCCCGGCGGCAGACCTTTCATCATCTTTCCGAACGTTCTCGCGCCGAAGCCTTTCGAGAAGGTTCGCATCATCTTTTTCATCTGCAGGTACTGCTTGAGGAGGCGATTGATCTCCTGCACGGACGTGCCGGAGCCTTTCGCGATGCGTTTTTTGCGCGAGCCGTTGATGATCTGCGGGAACTCGCGCTCTTTCTTCGTCATCGAGTCGAGAATCGCTTCCATGCGCTTGACCGCGCCTTCGTCGATGTCGTCCTCGTTGATCTTGCCCGCACCCGGCAGCATCGACACGAGCTGCGAGAGCGGTCCCATCTTTTTCACCTGCTGCAATTGCGAGCGGAGGTCTTCGAGGGTGAATTTGTCCTTCGCAACCTTTTCCGCAAGGCGCGCCGCTTCTTTCTGATCAACCTCGGCCTCAACCTTTTCGATGAGCGACAGCACGTCGCCCATGCCGAGGATGCGCGAGGCCATGCGATCGGGATAGAAGACGTCGAGATCCGCCATCTTCTCGCCGACACCGACGAACTTGATCGGACGATTGACGACGCTCTTGATCGACAGCGCGGCACCGCCGCGCGCATCACCGTCGAGCTTCGTGAGGATGATGCCGGTGACGCCGAGACGATCGTCGAATTCTTTCGCCGACTTCACCGCGTCCTGACCGGTCATCGCGTCCGCGACGAACAGAATCTCCGACGGCCGCGAGTCATCGCGAATCGTGTGGAGCTCTTTCATCAGCTCGTCATCGATGTGCAGACGACCCGCCGTATCGAGGATGACGGTGTCGTGCATCAGCGTCTTCGCTTCGGCGATTGCCTTGCGCGCGATGTCGATCGGATTGCGGTTGTCGCCGAGCTCGTAGAACGGGACCTTGACGTTGTTCGCAACGATGCGGAGCTGATCGATTGCGGCGGGACGATAGACGTCGCACGGCACGAGCAGCGGACGGCGTCCGCGATTCTTGAGCTGCATCGCGAGCTTGCCGGACGTGGTCGTCTTACCGGAGCCCTGCAGACCGACCATCATGATCACGGCGGGACTGCCGACGAGCGCGAGTCCGACTTCGTTGCCGCCGAGGAGTGATTGCAACTCGTCGCGGACAATCTTGGTGACCTGCTGCGCGGGCGAGAACGCGGTGAGCACTTCGCCGCCGACCGCTTTCTCGCGAACGCGATTCGTGAAGTCTTTGACAGTCTTGAAGTGCACGTCCGCTTCGAGCAGCGCGACGCGAATTTCCTTGAGCGCATTGTCGATGTGCCATTCGTTGAGAGTGGCCTCGCCGCGCAGGGTCTTGAAGACCCGATCCATTTTTTCTTGCAGGTTATCGAACATTTGCGAGTGTCCTCGGCAGCGTAACCCGACAGCGTCGGGCCGGCGCAGTCTCTTTAGAATGCCCCGCCGTGTCCAGCCATTCCTTTCGCAATCTCAGGCGCTGGACTCCAACAGGCGATCCGTTCGCGCGACGCGTGACCGCGTTCGGCAACGACAATCCGCGCGGCCGCTACATTCTTTATTGGGCGCAGTTCGCACGACGTCTTCGCAACAACCTCGCGCTCGAGTACGCCATCGAATGCGCGAATGACGCGAAGCTTCCGCTCGTCGTCTACGAGAGTCTGCGTCCCGATTATCCGTTCGCGAACGACCGCATTCATGCGTTCGTGCTGGAGGGCGTTCGGCAGAACCGGATCGACGCAGATGCGCGCGGACTGAACTACCACTTCTTCCTGCCGCGAAGTGCATCCGACGCGCGCGGCGTCATGCGACGCATCTCGAGCGATGCGGGACGCGTGATCACCGACGAGTATCCGACGTCGATCATCGCGACGCAGACGAAGCGATTCATCGAGCGAAGTTCTGTTGCCGTGCACCTCGTCGACGGAAACGGCATCCTGCCGATGCGCGTGTTCGAGAAAGAGCAGTACTCCGCGCGCTTTCTTCGCGATCGCGCGCACGCACTCTTTCGCGAGCTGTGGCCATCGATTCAAGAGCACGACGTGAAGAAGAAGACTCGCGTCGCACTCGAGCTTTCGTCGTACGACGGCGCGAAGCCTCGCGATGCGACGCGCGCATGCGACATCGATCATTCGATTGCGATGGTGCCGACGATCGGAGGTCGCGACGCGGCACTCGTGCGATTCGATTCGTGGTTGCACGACGGACTGCGCGGTTACGCGAACGAACGCAACAAAGCGATGAAGCATCTCAGCGGACTCTCGCCGTATCTGCACTTCGGATTCATCGGCATTCACGAGATCGCGGAGCGCGTGCTGCACAGCGATGCGCCGCTCGAAGACATCGATGCCTTTCTCGAAGAAGCGATCATTCGTCGCGAGCTGTCGTTCAATTTCTGCTTTTACAACCCGCGCCACGACTCGCTTGACGCGCTGCCGTCGTGGTGTCGTGCAACGCTCGACAAACATCGCCTCGATCGCCGCAAGCCGTCGTACTCGTACGAAGAGTTGCGCGACGCGCAAACGTACGACGAGGTCTGGAATCTCGCGCAGCGACAACTGCTCGCCAGCGGCACGATTCATGGCTATCTGCGCATGTTGTGGGGCAAGAAGATCATCGAGTGGAGCGAGACGCCGGACGACGCGCTCGCAACGATGATTCGTTTGCACGACATCTACGCGATCGACGGCCGTGATCCGAACACGTACGCGGGCGTGCAGTGGTGTTTCGGCAAGCACGATCGCCCGTGGGTTCCGGAACGGCCGATTTTCGGAACGATTCGCTGGATGTCGTCGGAGATGACGGCGAAGAAGGTGCGGCTGAAGGGAGTGGAAGCCGCACTTGCAACACAACGCAACAACGCGCAACACGACGGCTACGACTCCGCGTGATGCGCGAATTCGCGTCGTATCGTCGCAGGCATGCGCATCGTCACGCTGCTTCTCGCAACGCTTCTCGCTCTGCCGCTGACCGCAACGGAATGGCTCGCCGGCACGTGGTCCTCGGCCGCGCGCAAACTCGACACCGCGATCACGAACGCGAAGGATGAGTCGACGCGAGCGCGCCTGCTCGCGAAGCGCGCGCACTTCCTCATCGATCGCAGCTCGTATCACCACCTCGACACGGCGGGATCTCGCCAAGCCATCGACGAAGCGATCGCTGCCGCGAGGCAGGCGAACGATCGCACCGCACTCGCGCTGGCGTTGCACGCAAACGCGCGCTGGCATTACTTCCGAGCACTCGATGACGGCGCGCCGTGGGCGCCGGTCGACGCGGCGATCGACGAGTCGTTGCGCGTGCAGGAGCTCGCGGACGCGTGGTTCTATCGCGGCCTCGTGCGCCAGATGAACGAAGACTACAAAGCCGCGCGCACTGCATTCGAGCGCGTGCTAGAGCTCACGGACGATCCGCTGCTGCAGTCGTTCGCGCATCGCCACATCGGGTACGTGTTCGAAGCGACCGGCGACATGAACTCAGCGCGCGTGCATTACGCGACGTCGCTCGCGCAACGACGCGCATCCGGCGCGCATGTGCTCGTCCCGTTCGCGCTGAATCTCATCGCCGATGCGGAATCGAATCGCGATCGTCGGATCGAGTTACTGAAGGAATCGACGCAGACCGCGCGCTGCGCGAAGAGCTGGCGCGCGGTCAACGACGCGGAGACGAAACTCGCGGAGCTGTCGTCGAATCGCGAGCTCGCACGCAAGCATGCACAGCGCGCGCTCGAAGCGGCGCAGTGGTACGGCGAGACGCGCATGATCGAGGAGGCGCAGAAGAAGGTCGCGCAATTCACACCGCCGCGGATTCGTTGATCGAGTCGTGGCGCAACTCGCACTGCGGCTCGAAACGAACGTCGATGGCGATTTCTACGTCGACTCTAGTTGTATCGATTGCGATGCGTGCCGCATCTTTGCGCCAAGCGTCTTTCACGATGCCGGCGGACTCTCGGCCGTTCATCATCAGCCCGCTTCAGATGACGAGTTGCTCGCGGCGCAGCGCGCGCTGATCTCATGCCCGACTTCTTCGATCGGGAGGATCGAGAATCACGACGTGAAGCGCGCGCTCGCGACGTTGCCGGAGCTCGTTCATGAAGATGTGTTTCGCTGCGGCTACACGAGCGAGAGCTCGTTCGGCGCCATCAGTTACTTCATTCAACGCGACGGCGGAAACGTGCTCGTCGATTCACCGCGCTTTGCAACGCAGCTCGTGAAGAATCTCGATGCGCGCGGCGGCGTGCACACGATGCTGCTCACGCATCAGGATGATGTCGCGGATCACGAGCAGTATCACGCGCATTTCGGATGCGAACGTGTGCTGCATCGCGACGATGTACGTCGCTCGACCGCGAGCATCGAGCAGCAACCGTCCGGCCTCGATGCGATCGATCTCGGCCACGACATTCTCATGATTCCGACACCGGGACACACGCGCGGCCACGCGGTGTTCCTCTATCGCAATCAGTTCCTCTTCACCGGCGATCACCTCGCATGGAGCGAGCGCCGCGGCCATCTCTACGCATTTCGCGACGCCTGCTGGTATTCGTGGAGCGAGCAGATTCGTTCGATGGAACGCTTGCTCGAGTACGAGTTCGAGTGGGTGCTGCCAGGACACGGAAGGCCGGTGCATCTCGCGAAAAATGAGATGCGTGCATCGCTGGAGCGATGCATTGCATGGATGAAGCGTGCAGCGGCGGGCTCTTAGCCCGCCGGATATTCGATTCGTCGGCGGGCGGAGAGCCCGCCGCTCCACATACTTAACGAGTTGCACGTCCACGTTGCTCGCGGCCACCGGCGTGAACCACACTCCCTGGGTCGCCGCGCGATAGGCCTCCGGGTTCGCCCTGGCGATG
>JBQCJC010000266.1:0-4607 GCA_051953135.1 Thermoanaerobaculia bacterium
CTCTCAATGCCGGTCGTGCGAATGCGATTCGTCGTGATGTCGTACGAGCCGAGCGATGCGCGAAATGCCGCGGAGTTGAAGAACCCGGTGCGCGGCACATCGAGCGCGAACGTGAGCAGATTCGCGCGCTCCTCGGGATAGACCGTGAGCACCGAATCGCTCGTGGGTGCGCCGACATCTTTCGCGATGCTGCTCATCACACCAATGCGCATGCGGCCCCATTCGGCGTCGCGCACGAAGCGCAGCATCGCGCCGCGATCGCGATAGCCGGAGTTGACGATCGTGTCGCCGTTCGCATCTTCGCCATCGTCCGCGCTGCGCGCATGCACCGACGCGAGCAACGCGCCGCCGAGAAGATCCATCGAACCTTCGACCGCAACCGCGCGTGCGACGGAACCACCGAACGACGCAAAGGCGTCGTACCGCACTTCCGGCTGTCCGGGGATCGGGTCACGCGGGCGCATGTGCACGACGCCGCCTAACGCATCGGATCCGTACGCAACGGAACCGGGGCCGCGCGAGACTTCGATCGATCCGAGGGAGAGTGGGTTGAGGAACGTGGCTGAAGGACCGGCGCGACGCTCCGCGACGATGCGTGCGTCATCGACGAGCAGCAGCGTTCGTCCGCCTGCAAGACCGCGAACGACCGGAACCGCCGGCGGACCTTCACCGCGAATCGAAACGCCGGGCGTCGACGCGATCGCATCGACAACGTGCGACGGCTTGCGCTGCTCGAGCTCTTCGCGTCCGACCACCACCGGCGCCGATGCCGGCGTGCCTTCGATGTTCGGCGTCGCGCCAATCGTCACCGTGACCGTCTCGCGATACGCCGCTTCGAGTCGCACTTCGGGTTGCAGGGATGCAATGTAGATCGGCGGAAACAGCTCGCCGCGACTACCGACGACGATCAGCGTCGCGGGAAGCGCGGGATCGAGCTGAATCGAGAAACGGCCGTTGAGATCCGTACGTGCACCACCGGTCTGATCGACGACCGAGATCTGCGCACCGGCGACGGGGTTACCGTTTGCATCGACGAGTCGCGAATCGAACCCAAACAGGGGGAGCGCGACGAGGAGCGTGACTAGCGCCGCGCGCCAGCCGTAACTGCCGCGACCGGAATGACTTGCGGATCGGCAGGAATCACTTCCCGTTCGATCGCCTTGCGAATGTGCTTCGCAATTCTGTTGATGTAATTCACCGTCTCGCGAAACGGCGGCACGCCCTCGTACTTCCATACATTTCCCTCGCCGGCATTGTATGCGGCGACGGCGAGGTCAGCGTTGCCATCAAACGTCTTCAGAAGCCAGCGAAGGTACCGCGTCCCCGCGTGGATGTTCTCCTCCGGATCGAAGGAGTTCGTCACGCCGAATCGTTTGGCGGTCGCGGGCATGAGCTGCATCAGGCCGCGCGCCCCTTTGTTCGAGACGATGCGCGGGTTGTAATCGGACTCGGCTTTAATCACGGCGGAGACGAGCGCGGCATCAACGTCGAACTTCTTCGACGCGGCGACGATGATCTCGTTGTACTCCGACTGCCAGAGCGGCTGACTCGCTTCGCTGTAATGCCACGAGCGTTTCGGAAACACGCCGCCCTGCTCCTCGACGATCTTCTTCACCTCTGCAACGACTTCGGGCGCGACCACTTCGTCATCGACGATGCGCTCGATACGCGTGAGCGGCAGCGACATGCGACCGCCATGCATCACGAGGTGAATCGTGTCCTCCTGCACTTCGTAGGACTCGATTTTCATGTTGCGCCCGTCGGTGAAGACCGCAATGCTCGCGCTCGCCGCGGAGGCGGCGAAGAGCGTGGCGAGCAGAGCAAGTGCGCGTTTCATGCGTGCGGATCGCGAATAACGAATAGACGCGTGAGGATTATGCCCGGTTACGTTTGAAGTGGCGCAAGCCACCGCTTTCGAAAGCGGCGGCTCGCGCCGCCGCACTCCAAGCTCACGCCCGTGGGTGAAATTGCTCGTACATCCGTTGCAGTCGCGCTCGCGACACGTGCGTGTAGATCTGCGTCGTCGAGATATCCGCATGCCCCAGCATCATCTGCACGCTGCGCAGGTCCGCACCGTTCTCGAGCAAGTGCGTCGCGAACGAATGGCGCAACACGTGCGGCGAGATGTGCGTCGTGATCCCCGCGTCGCGCGCGTAGCGCACGATCTTCATCCAGAACGACTGCCTCGACATCGGACGTCCGAGTCGCGTGAGAAAGAGATGCGGATCATTGTGCTTGTCGAGCGCGCGGCGTCCGCTCTCGATGAACGCGACGATCACATCGCGCGCCGTATCACCGAACGGCACGATGCGCTCTTTCGAGCCTTTGCCCATCGTGCGCAGAAAGCCGGCATCGAGCACCACTTCGTCGATGCGCACTTTGATCAACTCGCTCACGCGCAAGCCTGTCGCGTAGAGCAACTCGAGCATTGCCGCGTCGCGCTGACCATCGGGCGTCGTGCGGTCCGGCGCGGCGAGCAACGCTTCGACTTCGCTCGGCTGCAATGCTTTCGGCAGCGTCGACCAGAGCTTCGGATTCTCGAGATTCTCGGTCGGATCTTTCTTCAGATGCCGTTCGGTCACGAGAAAACGAAACAGACCGCGAATCGCCGCGAGCGCACGCGCAACGGATCGCGCCGAAATGCCCGCACCACGCAGCGCCTGAAAGTACTTCACGATATGCACGCGCTCGACACGATCGAGATCGAGCGACTGCTCGTTGAGGTGATGTCCGAAGTGACGAAGATCGATCGCGTACGACGCGAGCGAGTTCTTCGCCAGGCCCTTCTCCACCGCGAGGTAATCGAGATAGATCGGCAGATACGTGACGAAGTACGCGCCGGTCTCTTTCTTTTCCTTGTCGATCGAACGCGGATGCCGCGGCATTACGAAGTCGCCTGATGAGCCACAACGTCGGCCATGTACGAGCTGCGTACGAACGGGCCGGAGAACACGGCGCTGAAGCCGAGCTCTTCGCCGATGTGCTGGTACTCCTCGAACACGCTCGGATGCACGTACTCGACGACGTCGAGCTTCTCGCGCTTCGGCTGGAGGTACTGACCGATCGTCACGATCTCGACGTTCGCATCGCGCAATCGCTTCAGCACATCGATGACTTCATCGCGACGCTCGCCGAGTCCGAGCATCAATCCTGATTTTGTAACCGTCGTGGTTACAATTTCTTTCGCCGCGCGCAGCACGCCGACGGAGCGCTCGAAGCGCGAGCCGGTGCGTACGAAATCGTAGAGGCGCGGCACGGTCTCGACGTTGTGATTGAAGTAGTCGGGATGCGCTTCGACGACGGTGCGAATCGAATCGACATTGCCGCGAAAATCGGGCGTGAGCACTTCGACTTTCGCGTGCGGCAACGCGACGCGCAATTCGCGAATGGTTTCGGCGAACTGAAACGCGCCGCCGTCCGGAACATCGTCGCGCGTCACGGAGGTGACGACGACGTGCTTGAGTCCCATGCGACGCGCGGTTTCCGCGACCGCGCGCGGCTCATCGGGAGACGGAGCGGCGTACGGGCGTCCGGTGATGACGTTGCAGAAGCCGCAGGCGCGCGTGCAGACATCGCCGAGGATCATAAACGTGGCGGTGCCGCGGGAAAAGCATTCGGTGCGATTGGGACACGCGAGGGACTCACACACGGAGTGCAAATCGCGCTCGCGCAGCATCGTTTTGATCTCGCGAAGAGAGGTGAGGTTGAGTTTTTTCTCGCGAATCCAGTCAGGGAGGCGTTGCATGGTCACAGTCGCATTAAAACAAAAATGCCGCCCGGGGGCGGCACTTCGAATGTCAGGAAAAAGGCTGATCAGTGGCTGGTGGCGGCGGAAGCCGCGATGGTCAGCGATTTCTCCAGACATTTATGGATGAGCTTTTCGGCTTCCGGCTCCGGGATGTTCTTGACGATCGCGACCTCGGAAACGAGGAGGTACTTCGCGCGGTCATACATCTTTTTCTCACGGAACGAGAGGCTTTTGCGCTTCTGAACCTCGTTGAGGTTCTTCAGAACTTCGGCGACGTCTTCGAGACGGCCTGTTTTCATCTTCTCGAGATTCTCGCGGTAACGGCCTTTCCAGTCCGTGTGGCTTTTGACCGTGCGCTCTTCGAGCTGGCCCAGCAGACCCTTGATCTCCTTCTGCTGGTACAGCTTACGGAGACCAACGCGGTCTGTGTTCGAGATCGGCACCATCAGCCGCGAATTGTTCGCGAGCAGGCGGAGGTGGTAGTAACTGTCGGCGGTGGGCATGATCGGCGACTCGCCGATATGCTCAACGACGGTGACCCCGTGGTTCGGATAAACGAGCTTATCCCCGACCTTGAAACTCAATTTGACTGACGACAAGTGAGGCTCCTTTCGGAAAGCTGTAGGAAAACAACAAGAGGGACGCGCATTTTACGTCACCCTCCCGAAGGCGTCAAACCGTCAAAAGTGTTAACGGTGCGCGACTGCTGCGATCGCGCACGGCTGCGCAATGCAATTTCCGGGCTATCGGCACACAAGTGGAGCGGCGGGCTCTCAGCCCGCCGCATCAGGTTCCGAGCCCGCTGTCATCAACATTCGGCGGGCGCCGCTCCACTACCGGATGCGCCGGATCAATTGAT
>JBQCJC010000267.1:0-9896 GCA_051953135.1 Thermoanaerobaculia bacterium
GGGTGGGGGGGGGGCGGGCACCCCCCCCCCCTAATCTGGCTGGGGGGGGGGGGAAACCCCCCCGCCGCTCCATTTACACGAAAATCACCAGCGCGCGATCGCCATGCACCACACCCTTCGCCGCGCCGCGACCATCCGCGAATCCCTTCGACATCGAGCGCGGCTCGAACGTCGTTCCATCTTCGAATTGCAGTGAGCCGGTGTGCACCGCGGTGATGCGCATCGCTCGCTTCTCGTGCGCGGGATACGTGTAGCGCTCGATCCACACGATCTTGTCGAGCAACGCCGCGTGCAGAGGCTTCGGCTTCGACGGAAAGAAGAATCGGCGTCGCGCGATCACGTTCGTCTTCGCCAGACGCACATCGCGACGCAATCCGATGATCACTGGAATTGCGATGAAGAGCAGCGTCGTGACACTCCACGCGATGAGAATTGCGATCCACGGCGCAACGACAGGAAGCTGTTTCATTTGACGCGATACCCGAGCTTGCGCAGTTCGTCCGCGATCTTCACGGCGTGATCGCCCTGAATCTCGATCTCGCCGTCTTTCGCCGTTCCGCCTGAGCCGCATTTCTTCTTCAGCGTCTGCGCGATCGATGCGAGCGATTCGTTCGTGTGCTGAAACCCGCTCGCCACCGTCACGGTCTTGCCCGCGCGGCGCTTCTTGTCGATCGCGACGCGAATCGTCTGCTTCGATGGATCCGCATCCTTCGGCACATCGAGCTTTCCGGATTCACGGAGTCGCTTCGCTTCTTCGGGATCAGAGGTCCAGACGAGTTTCGTGCTCATGTCGCGGCGGCTATGCTATCGCGGACCTCATGGACGATTCCTATCGCGGCTGGCGCCGCCCCGGCCCTGTTCCTCCCGGCGGCATCGAGATCGAAGACGGCGAAACGCTCGATTTCCTTTGCGGCTACTACCGGATTTTTCAGTACGCGAAAGGCCATCGCTACTCGACCGACGACGTGCTGACCGCGTGGTACGGCACAACGTGCGCGCCGCGCGTCGATCGCGCCGCGGATCTCGGATCGGGCATCGGCTCCGTTGCGTTGATCTCCGCGTGGCGCCTGCCCGGCGCGACGTTCGAGACGGTGGAAGCGCAGGAGATCTCGCTGCGTCTCGCGCGAAAGAGCGTCGCGTACAACGGCCTGACCTCGCGATTCACGCAACATCACGGCGATCTGCGCACGTTTCGCTTCGACGGCGAGTTCGATCTCGTGACCGGCTCGCCGCCGTACTGGCCTTCGGGCACAGCATCGGAGGCCGCGCATCCGCAGGCGATTCCGGCGCGAATCGAGATTCGTGGCAGCGTGTTCGATTACTGCGAAGCCGCGTCGCGCATTCTCGCGCCCGGTGGTGTGTTCGCGTTCGTCTTCCCGACCGCGCAAATGCAACGCGTGCTCGATGCCGTTTCGTCCGCGTCGTTGAAACTCGTGCGCCGACGGGACGTCGTGTTCAAGGATGGAGAGCCTCCGCTGATCACGTTGTTTGCCGCCGCGCGCGAGCAGGATTTACCGTCAACCTATTTACCTTTTGTGGAACCGGAGCTGGTCATCCGTCGTCAGGACGGCGGTGTGCCTGATGAGTACTCGGCCGTGCGCATGAGCTTCGGCTTTCCACCCGGCAACGTGCCGAAGTAAGCGGAGCGCCGGCGCCACCGCCGGCTGGATCGGCGACGCCTCGTCGCCGTCATCTCACGTCGGCGAGGGCGCCGACGATCCAGCCGACGCGAGCGTCGGCGCGCCGAGAACTTTCGCGAGTTGCGCGGCTTGCTCGCGAATCTCCGGGATTGCGGTCGATTCCCATAACGCCGGTCGTCGCAGCGGCCCAAGCGTAAACAACCCAGGCACGGGAGAACCCGCAGCGGACAGCATCCGGCCGGAAGCGTCCGTCTCCACACCAAGCCGCAGCACATCGGGCACAAGCCATCCCGC
This sequence comes from Thermoanaerobaculia bacterium, assembly GCA_051953135.1. Taxonomy (GTDB): domain Bacteria; phylum Acidobacteriota; class Thermoanaerobaculia; order Gp7-AA8; family Gp7-AA8; genus QHVT01. The sequence goes on from JBQCJC010000267.1 coordinate 1,935, forward strand.
GCGTCGCATCTGCTCCACCAGCGGCAAATCAATCCGCGAGTAATCGCACGCGGGACCAGTGCAGTTGATCGCGCGTGCAACACGCAGTTCGCGAATGTCATCGCTGCCGCTTGGCCGCCAGCGAACGATCAGGCCCGGCGACATCGAAACGATGCGGCCGCGCAACACCTCCAGCGGCGTCGACGCCTCGGGCGCGTGTCGATGCCGGTGCACATCCCACAAATTGCGCATGTGCCGCAGAAACGAACCGCGTTGCTGCAACGACCACGAGCTCCAGATCGACGACGTGAATGGCCGCAGCGAATCGATTGCCGCGCGCCAGTCGGGTTGCTGCCTCGCCCATCGCAAACCATCGAGCGGCGTCGTGAACGGCACCGACGTCAACGGCGCGGGCGTGGCCGGCGCATGCGGCTGCGGAAAGCGACCATGACGCGAGAGCGCGTAGATCGGTCCGCGATGTCCGTCGTGGCGCAACGCGATCGCGATATCGAGCGCCGTCAATCCCGTGCCGATCAACAACACCGGCGCATCGTGATCGAGACCCAGCGACGCGCCGGGCGCCCACGGATCGCGGATGTACTCCGGCGGCGCCTCGCCATTCAAATCGAGAGGATCGTTCGGCGGCAGATTGCCCAACGCCAGAACGACGGATTGCGCGCCTACCGTACGTCCATCCTGCAGGTGAACCGTCCATCCCTCCGTCAGTCCCACCGCACTTCCGCCAACGCGCACGACCTCCTCCGACGCCATCAACAGCGACGCGAGGTAATCGCCGTACAGCGCACGCGGCGCAAACGTGCCGGCGTGTGCATCGCGCATGCGACCGCGCAGCCAGCGCAGAAAATGTTCGGGATCATTCGGGAACGCGCTCATGCGACCCGCGGGCACATTCAGCAGATGCGCACCGTATGGGGTCCCATACGCCAGACCGCGCGCCGCACGCGCACCCGCATCGATCACGCCGACCGACAAGCCAGCACGCGCCGCCTGCACTGCCGTCAGCGTGCCGCTTGCGCCTGCACCGATGATCGCAACATCGAATCTCAACGTTGGCGACTCGCTTCGTAGAGCTCGATGTACTGCTTCGGCGGCGTGGCTGCGATCACCTTCGCCACGACGTCCGTCGCGAGATCATCGAGTTTTTTGAATCGCAGACACGACTTGCCGAGGTCGAGCTTTTTGTGGGCAGCCGCATAGCCGTTGCGGAGTTGTTGCTCGAGCCCCGCATCGCCGTACACGTTCATCAAATACAGCGCGTAATGATTCTTCTGCGCCGCGAATGCGAGATAGCAGAGCGGCTGGCCGTTGTACGTCTTCGGATACTCGCTGAGCGGAATGATCCAGTTGACTCCGCCAAACCCGAACGTTTCGGCATAACCTTTCGGAACGTTCTCGCGTACCAGAGCGAGAACTGTCTCCGCGACGGCACGGCGATCGTCCGGCAACTCGCGGAGCCAGTCGCTCACCGATTTCACTCCGACCGATTTCTCTTTGCTAGCGGCCATCGCCTCGGAGTGTAATACGCAGCCTTCAGGATGACTTCACAACAGGGGGAAAAGATGAGAAGAGTGTTGTTACTCGCGACGCTCGTTCTGACCGCGCTCACCGCGTTCGGTCAGGACCTGGCGTCGTTCGAGAAGCGCACGCAGATGCGCAAGCTCGACAACGGTCTGACCGTCATCATCGTCGAGCGCCACGATGCACCGGTGGTCTCGTACACGACGATGGTCAACGCCGGCTCCGCGCAGGAAGTGCCCGGGATCACCGGCCTCGCGCACATGTTCGAGCACATGGCCTTCAAAGGCTCGGATCGCATCGGCTCGCTCGACTGGAACAAAGAGCGCGCCGCGCTCGCCGTCGTCGAACAGAAGTACGCCGCGTACGACCGCGTCAATCGCGCCGAAACGAATCGCGATGAAGCCGCGGTCGAGAAGGCGAAGAAAGAATGGCAGGACGCGATCGCCGAAGCCGACAAGCTCATGACGAACGATGAGTTCTCCGAGATCATCGATCGCGCCGGCGGCGTCGGCATGAACGCCTTCACCGCTTCGGACTTCACGGGCTACTTCTTCTCGCTGCCGTCGAATCGCTTCGAGCTGTGGGCGTTCATGGAATCGGAGCGCTTCCGCAATCCGGTCTTCCGCCAGTTCTACAAAGAGCGCGACGTCGTGTTCGAAGAGCGCCGCATGCGCACCGAGTCGAGCCCGTTCGGCCGCCTGATCGAACAGTTCCTCGCCGCCGCGTTCACCGCGCATCCGTACGGATTCCCCGGCGTCGGCTGGCCGTCGGATCTGCACACGTTCTCCGCGACCGACGCGGAAGCGTTCTTCCGCAAGTACTACGTCCCGTCGAACATCGTCATCACGATCGTCGGCGATGTGAATCCGACCGAAGCGTGGCCGATCGTCGAGAAGTACTTCGGACAACTGCCGAAGTCGCCGCAGCCCGAAGCGCTGCGCACCGTCGAGCCGCCGCAAATCGGCGAGCGCACGGTCACGCTGCGTGAGACGTCGCAGCCGATCTACCTCGAGGGCTATCACCGCCCCGCCGTGACCGACAAAGATGATCCGACGTACTCGGTCATCTCGATGCTGATGTCGAGCGGCCGTACCTCGCGTCTGTACAAATCGCTCGTGCGCGACAAGAAGATCGCCGCGGGCGCGTCCGGCTTCAGCGGATTCCCGGGCGACAAGTATCCGAATCTCTTCACGATCTACGGCATCACCACTCCGGGTCATACGCCGGATGAAATCGCAGGCGCGATTCACGAGGAAATCGAGAAGCTGAAGACCGAGGATGTTCCGGCTGATGAGCTTGCGTCCGTCAAGACGCGCGTGAAAGCCGAGCTCATTCGCCGTCTCGGCAACAACAGCGGTCTCGCACTGCAGCTCGCCGAAGCGCAGACGCTCTACGGCGACTGGCGTGAGCTCTTCCGTCAGGTCGATGCGATCGACAAGGTCACGCCGGCCGATGTGAAGCGCGTCGCCAACGCCACGTTCACCGCCAACAATCGCACCGTCGCAAAAATCGAATCGGCTCCGAAAGGAGGAGCGAAATGAAAAGAGTGAACACCGCTTTCGCGGTCTTCGCCTCGCTCCTGATGCTCGCGGGCAATGCGCTCGCCCAGGTGAAGTCCGTCGACGAAATCAAAACGCCCGCGCTGCGCAAGTTCTCCATGCCGCAGCCGAAACGCATCGCTCTGCCGAACGGCATGGTGATCTTTCTGCAGGAAGACCACGAGCTTCCGCTCATCAGCGGCGCCGCGTTGATTCGCGGCGGCTCGCGCGACATCCCCGCAAACAACGCCGGCCTCCTCGGCATCTACACCGGCTCGTGGCGCACCGGCGGCACGACCGCGAAGACCGGCGATGAGCTCGATCAGTTTCTCGAAGCGCGCGCCGCGCGCGTCGAGACCGGCGGCGGCGTCGATACGACATCCGTTTCGATGAGCGTGCTCAAAGGCGACTTCGATACCGTCTTCCCGATCTGGGTCGACGTGCTCCGCAATCCCGCGTTCCGCGAAGACAAGCTCACCCTCGCGAAGACGCAGGCCAACACCGGCATCTCGCGCCGCAATGACGAGCCGGGCGGCATTCTCGGCCGCGAGCTCGGCAAACTCGGATACGGCGCGGACTCGCCGTACACGCGCCAGGCCGAATACGCGTCGATCGCGTCGATCACGCGCGACGACCTGCTCGCCTTCCACAAGCAGACCGTTCATCCGAACAACATCATCGTCTCGTTCATCGGCGATTTCGACTCGGCGAAGGTCGAGAAGAAACTGCGCGACACGTTCGGCTCGTGGGCCAAAGGACCGCAGGTCGCGAAGCCGTCGGCCACGATCACGCCCGCGAAGCCGGGGCTTTATCTCGTCGCGAAAGACGACGTGACGCAGGCGAACATCGGCATGGTGCACGCCGGCATCGAACGCAACAATCCCGACTATCCGGCCGTGCAGGTCATGAACGAGATCTTCAGCGGCGGCTTCTCCGGACGTCTCATGCAGACGCTGCGCTCGCAGCGCGGTCTGACGTACGGCGTCGGCGGCGGCATCGGCGCAGCGTGGGATTACCCCGGCCTGTTCCGCGTGCAGATGGCGACGAAGAGTGGCACCGCGCTCGAGTCAGTCACCGCGCTGAAGGAAGAAGTGGCGAAGCTGACGACGGCGCCGGTTACGGCCGAGGAGCTTTCGCTGGCGAAGGAATCGATCCTCAACGCCTTCGTCTTCACGATGGACACGCGCGAGAAGGCACTACAGCAGCAGGTCCTGCTCGAAATGTATGGGTTCCCATCCAATTACTTCCAGCAGTATCCGTCGCAGATCGAGAAGGTCACGGCGGCCGACGTGCAGCGCGTCGCAAAGCAGTACGTGCATCCGGACAATCTGGCGATCCTCGTCGTCGGAAAAGAAGCTGACTTCGAGAAGCCGCTCGCATCCCTCGGCAATGTGACCAACGTCGACATCACCATTCCGGAGATGACCTCGTCGTCTTCGTCTGGCGCAGCCGCGAAACCTGCGGCGACGACGTCCGATGCCGCGGGCTCCGCGCTCATCGCGAAGGTGCGTGATTTCGTCGGCGGTCAGGCCGCGATCGATGCCGTGAACGCGGTGCGCATCACCGGCACGCGCAAGATCAACACCCCGCAGGGCGAGATGGAAGCGCAGTCGGTCGCGCTCGTGCAGTATCCGAATTCGGTGCGCATGGAGATGACGCTGCCGATGGGCCAGATCACTCAGGTGATCTCGCCGGGCGCGTCGTTCCTCATCACGCCGATGGGCACGCAGGACATGCCATCGTCGCAGCGCGACTCCGCGCTCGCCGACACGAAGATCGACGTGCTGAACGTGTTGAAGAATGCTTCGAACCCGAAGTACATCTTCACCGCCGGCGGCATGCAGAAAGTCGGCGACGTGAATGCGCAGATCCTCGACATCAACGCGGACGGCAGCAACACGCGCTGGTATGTCGATCCGGCCACGGGCCGCATCGTGCGCACGCAGCGCACGACGTCCGGTCCGCAGGGCGGCGAAGTCGTGACGGATTACCTGTCGTGGAACAAGTACGGCAACGTGAACATGGTCACCTCGACCTCGAGCACGCGTAACGGCGAGCCGTTCACGAGCCAGACCGCGTCGAACATCGAGATCAATCCGACGGTCGATGCGAAGGCGTTTGTGAAACCGTAAGAACGGTAGTCGGTTGTCGGTAGTCGGTTGTCGGGGGATTTCTCGGCAACCGTACTCCGACAACCGACGAACTTGCGGTTCGTTCTCCCGACTACCGACTACTGACTACTGACGCCCCCTCGATGCGCCTGCAGTTCCTTCACCACGCGCGCCAGCCCCACCGACACTACGTGCAGCGCGTGAATCATTCCGACTTGAAATGCGGTCGGTGGCTCGCCCGCGGCGCATGCGCAGTAGTTGCACGGGCCGCCGCGCCCGCCGTCGTGATGATCGATGCTGTGCGCGCACGCGCAGGAATCTTTACCGAGTTGCATCGCTTCCCTCCTCCGATTCGTCCCTAAGATATCCCGATGGCCCGCCGACTGATCCTCGTCCTCTTCCTGCTCGCTGGCTGCACCGCATCGACCGTGCTCGAGCCGATGCGCGAAGATGATCCCGACAAGGCAGCGGAGTATTTTGCCGCGAAGCGTGCGGGCACCGCGGATCGATTTGCATCGTACGCAAAGGCGCGCGAACGCATGCACGCGATGCCGCGCGTTGCATCGAATGCAGAAGGCGATCGCCCGTTCGGCAAGTGGACGTTCCTCGGTCCCGGCAACGTCGGCGGACGCACGCGCGTGTTCCTCATCGACGACGCGAATCCCGACGTGATGTACGCAGGTGGCGTGTCAGGCGGGCTCTGGAAATCGAACGATGCGGGCAAAGCGTGGATGCCGGTCGGCGACGATCTCGCGAACATCGCCATCAACTCGCTGGCAATGGATCCCACGAATCACGACATCCTCTACGCGGGCACCGGCGAAGGCTACTTTCGCGAAGAACAACGCGGCACCGCATTGCCGATCGTCGGCGACGGCATCTTCGTCACGCACGACGCGGGCATCACGTGGTCGCAACTCGCATCGACGACCGGCGAAGACTTCGACTTCGTCAACGATCTCGTCATCAGCACGCACGAGCCCTCGCGCATCTACGCCGCGACGCGCACCGGCGTGTGGCGCTCGAATGATTCCGGCGAGACGTGGCAGAACATTCTTCCGACCACGGTGAAAGGCGGCTGTCTCGATCTCGCGTTTCGCGGCGACACGAGCGGCGATTCCCTGTTCGCATCCTGCGGCACGTTCGAACGCGCGACGATTTATCGCAACGCGAACGCGGAATCGAACGCAGAGTGGCAGAGCGTGTTCTCCGACGCGAACATGGGCCGCACGACACTGGCGATTGCGCCCTCGAATCCCTCGGTGATTTACGCGCTCGCGGCAAGCAACGAGCCCGGCATCTACAACCAGGCGCTCCTCGGCGTCTATCGCTCCACGCAAAACGGCGACGCGGGCACGTGGGAAGCGCGCATCACGAACAAGTCGAGCGACTATCTCGGGACGCTGCTCCTCACGAACGTGTACGGCGCGACGACCGCAAACTGCCGCAACACCGCGAACAGCTTCACGACGATGGGCTGGTACTGCAACGTCATCGCGGTCGATCCCGTGAATGCGGATCGCGTGTGGGTCGGCGGCGTCGATGCGTTTCGCAGCGATGACGGCGGGCGCACGTGGGGCATCACGTCGTACTGGTGGGAGCGCGAAGACTATCCGACGTTCCTGCACGCCGATCAGCACGCGATCGTCTTTCATCCGCGCTACGACGGCGTAAACAACAAGCAGCTCTTCTTCGCGAATGACGGCGGACTCGCGCGCACGGACAACGCACTCGCGTCGCCGGCCTACGGCATCAGCGCGGCGTGCAATCCCGCGATGTCGGCATTCGATTTCACGACGCTCAACAACGGCTACGGCGTGACGCAGTTCTACCACGGCTCGATTTCGCCGGACGGCCGCATGTGGATGGGTGGAACGCAGGACAACGGCACGATCATCGGCTCCTACGACATGAGCACGAACGAATGGCGCCACGCCCTCGGCGGCGATGGCGCGTACACCGCGATCGACGCCGAAATCCCGACGACGATCTACGGCTCATCGCAGTACGGCAACGTCTATCGCTCCGTGAATGGCGGCGCCGGCTGGCGCAACGCGCGCGGCGCGCTCAACGACGATTTTCTTTTCATCGCGCCGCTTGCGATCGATGCGAACAAAACGCAGCGACTGTGGATCGGTGGACGACGCTTGTGGCGTACCGAAGATCGCGCGGAACAGTGGGCGATGGTCAGTCAGATTCTGCACGGTCAGATTTCGGCGATCGCAATCGCACCGGGCAATTCGAATCTCGTCCTCGCCGGTACGAACAGCGGTCACATCGTGCGCAACAGCGATGCGACGAATGCGCACGCGCAAACCACATGGAGTCTCACGCAGCCGCGCGACGGATTCGTGTCATGGATTCAGTTCGACCCGATCGATGCGAACGTCGTGTACGCGACGTACGCTGGATTCGGTGGCGAGCATCTGTGGCGCTCGACGGATGCAGGCGTGACGTGGGAACCGATCATCAATAATCTTCCCGACATTCCGGTGCATTCGATCGCGATCGATCCCACGCGCCGCGAGCGTTTCTACCTCGGCACGGACCTCGGCGTCTTCGTCTCGCTCGATTCCGGCGCGACGTGGAACATCGAGAACACCGGCTTCGCGAACGTCGTCACCGAGCTCGTGACGATCGCGCAGGGACACTACGGCCCCGCGGTGTATGCGTTCACGCACGGCCGCGGGTTGTGGCGCGCGGAGTTGGTGTTCCCCGGCCCCAAACGCCGCAGCGTACGGTGATCGCAAACGGAGCGCCGGCTTCCAGCCGGCCGGAGCGCGGGCATCTTGCCC